>NZ_JABZED010000007.1:0-70710 GCF_013416675.1 Salinispora sp. H7-4 | reverse complement strand
GGAACAGGCCCTGCGAGTCGTGGTCGTTGCGGTCACCCAGGTGTCCCAGGTTCTCCAGCTTCGACTCCTGCAGGCTGGTGCCGATCGCCACGACGGCGGCGCGCTCGTCCATGCCGGCGGACTTGGTGGCCTCGATGATGGCCTTCACATTCGATACCTGCTCGTCGCCCAGGTCGATGCGTGACTGCTCACCTTGGGTGCCGTGCGGGATCAGCGTGCTGGTGTCGGGCTTGTCGGCCTGCACCACGCCAGCAGCAGCCGCGGCGGGGGTGGTGGTGGTGGTGTCGGTGAGGGTGCCCAGGGGGCCGGCGATGACACCGGTGGACAGGGCCAGACCAGCGATACCAAGGACGCTACGACGCAGAATCGTGTTCATGGGGGTTGCTCCATTCGGGGGTCGACACCCACCCACACGCCTGAAGGGGGGTCAGGCGGCACGGGGTGCAAGCACCGTCCGGCGCTCAAAGAAAAGAAAGGGGGGTCGGCGACCGCGGGCCGCCACAGGGGGCCCACACGGTGCCGGGTCCAGATGTAACGACCGACCGGCCACCGGCATTCCCGGCGACCGCACCCGGTGTCACCCGCCCGAGCGGGGCACCTCCACGGCCGTACGCAAGATGTAACGCCCCGACGGCCGCCGGGATTCCGCCACCACCGTGCCCCCGACCACACCGCAAGCCGGCACCAACCGGACATCAGCGGATTTGGCGCCGAACAGCCCCAGGCAGCACGCAGCGTGATCCGCTGCCGATCCGGGTCTTGCAGTCAACTTGGCTGGTGTGCCCGGCGAGGGCTCCCGTTGGCAGGGCCAAAATGGTTTGAGCGACGGGTCCCCGTCGGGCGAGGCTGGGCGTTCCAGCGCCGCTCGTCGTTAGGGTCTCCCGTGCGTCTGCTCCGTGACCTGTGGGCCACCGCGCCCCGCCGTATGACGATGGTGGGCATCCTGGTCCTACTCGGCGCCGGCGGTCAGGCCGCTGCCGCCGCGTTGGCCGGGCCGGTCCTGGTGCACCGCTCCGTCGGTGCCTTCGTCCTGCTCGCGGCGGCGCTGGTCGCCGCCGTGGGTAGCGCTCTCGTGGTCAATCTGGTGCTGGCCGGGGTGACCGCCGACTGGTCCGCCGCCGTCCGGCGCCGGCTCTGCCGGGTCGCCTTCGGGCAGGACCTGCCCACCTTGGAGGCGACGCCGGTCGGCGAGCTGCTTGACCGGATCGACGGCGACGTCTATGACGTTGCCGCCGGAATCCGATCGCAGGGTATCCGCATCGCCCAGATGCTGACCGCGGGCCTGCTCTCCGCGGTCGTCGCACTGGGCGTCTGGTGGCCGGCCGGGCTGACCATGCTGCTGCTCGCCGGTGGCCTCGCCGTCGGCCTGCGCCGGCCCACCGCGCGCATTGTCCCAGCCCGGATGGCCGAGGAGGCGGCCTGGTCCGACCTGGCCGCGGTGATGGAGGAGGCCGTCCACGGCCAGGATGACGTGCGGACCAGCCTCGCCCAGCCGTACGTGCTGCGGCTCTGGGCCACCCGGGCGGCGGCCGTGCTCGCCCGGGGGATGCCGGTGTGGCGGATGTCGGCCCGGGTCACCACCACCGCGGTCAGCGTCACCAGCGTCGGGGTCGCCGCGGTGGTGCTCGCCGGAGCGTGGGCGCTGGCCAGCGGTCGGGTGGACGGCGCCCGGCTGACCGCCGTGTGGCTGCTCGCCGTCGCTTTCGGTGCGACCGTCGAGCACGTCAGCCGGCTGGTGCCGGAGCTGCAGTACGCCCTCGGTGCCTGGGGCCGCGTACGGCTGCTGGCGGGTTCCCCGCAGGAGCCGGTGGGCGGGCTGGCCCCGGTTGACGGTGATCTGACGGTGCGGGGTCTGACCTTCCAGTATCCGGTGGCCGAGGGCAGCCGCGGCCCGGCCCTGCGCGACATCCACCTCACCTTCACCCGGGGCCGGTCGTACGCCCTGGTCGGGCGGACCGGTTCGGGTAAGTCCACGCTGGCGAAGGTGCTCACCCGGGCGGTGGACGTACCGGCTGGGACGGTCCTGCTCGGTGGCCGGGATCTGCGCGACCTGGATGTCGAGAAGCTGCGCCGCTGGGTGGCGGTGGTGCCGCAGCGTACCGAGATCCTGGCCGGCACCCTCGCGGAGAACATTGCCCTCTTCGACCCGGATCTTCTCGACGCCGCCACCGATGCCCTGCGTGAACTGGGCCTCGACGGCTGGGCCACCGAACTCCCCGACGGGCTGCGGACCCGGCTCGGCGAGGGTGGGCACGTCCTCTCCGCCGGTCAGGAGCAGCTGGTCGCGTTCGCCCGGATTCTGGTGCGGGACCCGCACGTGGTGATCCTGGACGAGGCGACCGCCCGGCTCGATCCGGTCACCGAGTCGCGGGTGCAGGCGGCCACCGAACGGCTGCTGCGCGACCGGATTGGGATCGTCATCGCGCACCGGCTCTCCTCGGTCCGGCACTGCGACGAGGTGGTGGTGCTGGCGGACGGCGCGGTGCTGGAGGCCGGGCCGCTGCGGGAGTCGGGGCGTTTCGCCGAACTGCTGGCCATCAGCGACGCCGTCACCCCCGACGCCGTCACCCCGGCCGCCGTCACCAGCGACGCCATCACCCCGGCCGTCACTCCCGTCAGCAGCAGCGTCCACGGGCCCGTCCAGGTTGGCGTTGGCGGTGGCCCCTTGGCTGTCAGGGGTAGCGGCGTCGGCGCTGGGGTCGGGCTACTGGACGGCACAAAGCCGGATGCTGGGCTCGAACCCGGCCCGGTCGCCGCCCCGGCGAAGCCCACCTCGCCGCTCCCCGTGGACGTCCCGCCCTCCGCCGCGGACGTCTCACCATCAGCAGTAGACGTATCGCCATCAGCTACGGGCGTCTCGCCAGCGGTGGCGCCCCTTGGCCGAACACTGCGGGAGATCTTCCGGCTGCTCCGCAACGACCCACGGTACGGGCTGGCGGCCATGGCGCCCTTCGTGGTGCTGGTGTTGGTCGGTCTGGACGGCCCGGTGCTGCCATGGCTCTGGGTGGACGTGGTGGACGGCGTCGGTGAGCCGTGGCTGCCGGCGCTCGGCATCGCGGCCGGGCTGCTGGTCACGCTGCCCTTCCACTGGTATACGACGCTGTGGTTCCAGAACTGGTGGGTGCGGCAGATGCTGCGGATCAACCTCCGGCTGGTGCATGGGCAGACCGGGCCCCGCCGGGTCAGCGGCTACACCCCCGCCGAGGTGGTCGCCCAGGGTGGTGACACCGAACGGGTCGTGGAGCTCGCCGACCACATGGTGGACCAGTTCTTCGGTCTGGCCCTGCTGATGACGATGACCGTTATCTCCGGCAGCGTCGTACCCGGACTCTTCTTCCTGGGGACGATGCTGGTGTCCGCGCTGGTCGCCGCCTTGTTCGGCCCGGCCCTGGAGCGCAGCGCACGGGCGACGGTGACGGCGCGGGCCGCGTACGCGACCGCGCTGGTCTCCGGGCTCTCCGCCGCGCGGACGGTGAAGCTGGCCGGCGCGACCGGGCCGGTGCTCGACCACCTCGCCGACCTGGACGCTGTCCGCAGCGAGCGCCAGCGGCGGGAGATCTCCACCCAGGTGTGGTCCCGCTCCACGCCGTCGGTGGTCAGCGGGCTGCTACCGATCGGCGCGTGGGCGCTGTTCCTGGCCGGTGTGCTGTCGGCCGGCGCGACCCTGGTCGCCGTCTCCACCCTCGTCGCGGCGCGCTGGATCGCCTGGACCGCGGCGTCGCTGTTCTCCCAGGTGCCGTCGGCTCGGGTGTGGACCCAACGGACGGCGGCGATGACCGGGGCGTCGACGTACTCGGCGGTGCTGCCGGGCGTCGACCCGGCCGCCGGTACCGCTCCGGCGCCGTCGGCACCGGCCCGGCACCCGCTGCGTCGGCTCGAGTTGGCCGGGTTCGGGGTCCGCCACCCGGACGGGGTGGCGGCGGTCCGCGACGTCGACCTGACGGTCGAACGCGGCCAGCTCGTCCTGGTGATCGGTCCGGTCGGGTCGGGCAAGTCGTCGCTGCTGCGGGCCCTCGCCGGGATCGTGCCGCACACCGGCCGGCTGCTGTGGAACGGCGTGCCGGTGACCGAGCCGGAGCTGTTTCTCCGCCCGCACCAGGTCAGCTACGTCGGTCAGCAGCCCCGCGTGCTCTCCGGGACGATCGGCGACAACATCACCCTCGGCTTTCCGGTGGACGCCGGCGCGGCGGCGTCCACCGCCCAGCTCGAGCCGGACCTGGCGGCCTCCGGGGCCGGTCTCGGGCTGGTCATCGGGCACAAGGGCGCCCGGCTCTCGGGCGGGCAACTACAGCGGCTCGCACTGGCCCGGGCGCTCGCCCCGGGGAGCGAGTTGCTGGTCGCCGACGACGTCTCCTCCGCGCTGGATGTCACCACGGAGCTGGCGCTCTGGGCGGCGCTGCGACAGCACGGGGTCACGGTGCTGGGGTCGACCTCGAAACGGGCGGCGCTGCTCCGCGCCGACCACGTCCTGGTGCTGGAGGACGGGCGGGTGGCCGCCCAGGGCCGCTGGGGTGAACTGGCGGCCCGGTGGTCCCACCTGGCCGGCTGACGGGAAGCCCCGGCGCTGGGCGGTGCCGGCCGAGTCCGTCGGGACCGACGCCGACCCCGCCCCAGCACCGGGGCGGGGCCGGGTGCGGATCCGCTCAGGCGGGGGCCAGGGCCGGCTCCTCGTGCTGGCCCGGCCGGGAGCCGCGCTCGACCGGGTCCTCGTCAACCAGGCTCCGCCGGCCGGCCGCGTCGTACGCGGTCCGGTCCAGGGTGCCCTCCCGGGCCGCCACGATCGTCGGTACGAGCGCCTGCCCGGCGACGTTGGTCGCGGTGCGGACCATGTCCAGGATGGGGTCGATGGCCAGCAGCAGGCCCGCGCCGGCCAGCGGCAGGCCGAGTGTGCTCAGCGTCAGCGTGAGCATGACGAGCGCGCCGGTGAGCCCGGCGGTCGCCGCCGAGCCGACCACGGAGACGAAGGCGATCAACAGGTAGTCGGTGACACCCAGCTCCACCCCGAAGACCTGTGCCACGAAGATCGCGGCCAGGGCCGGGTAGATCGAGGCGCAGCCGTCCATCTTCGTGGTGGCGCCGAACGGGACCGCGAACGAGGCGTACTCGCGGGGGACCCCCAGCCGCTCCACCGCGCGCTGCGTCACCGGCATGGTGCCGACCGAGGAGCGGGAGACGAAGGCCAGCTGGATCGCCGGTGCGGCGCCGGCGAAGAAGCGCAGCGGGTTGAGCCGGCCGGCACCGAGCAGCAGCAGTGGGTAGACCACGAACAGCACGATCGCGCAGCCGACGTAGACGGCGGTGGTGAAGCGGGCCAGCGGGGCCAGCAGGTCCCAGCCGTACGTGGCGACGGCGTTGCCGATCAGGCCCAGGGTCCCGATCGGGGCGAGCCGGATCACCCACCACAGCGCCTTCTGAACGATCGCCAGTAGGGCCCGGTTGAGTGCGACGAACGGCTCGGCGGGCGGGCCGACCAGCAGGGCGGCCGCCCCGATGACGAGGGCGAGGAAGACGATCTGGAGGACGTTGCCCTCGACGAAGGCGCCGACCGGGTTGGTCGGGACGATGCCGGTGAGGAAGTCGGTCCAGGAGCCGGTCCTGGTCGGGGCGGTGGCGTCGGCCGTGTCCAGGGTGACCCCGCGGCCGGGGTTGGTGAGGAGCCCGAGGCCGATACCGACGCTGACCGCGATGAGCGCGGTGGCGCCAAACCAAAGGAGCGTGCGCAGCGCCAGCCGGGCGGCGTTGGCCACGCCCCGCAGACTGACCACGCTGATCACGATGGCGGTGAAGACCAGGGGCGGCACGGCGAGTTTGAGCAGCTGGACGAAGAGGCCACCGACGGTGTCGAGGCCGCTGGCCAGCCAGCTCAGCTCACCGGCCCGGGCGAGGTAGCCGAGGGCCACGCCGAGGGCGAGGCCGAGCAGGATCTGCACGGAAAAAGGGATCTTGCGCATGAAAGGTCCAAGTCTGGAAAACGAAAAGGTACGGGCGGCGTCAGAGCTGCGGCCGCGCCGGACAGACACCGCTGGCCTGCCGTCGAAGGTCGACGTACAAGCGCACGGTGAGATTCCAGACGTTGGTCATTGCCGGATGACGATACACCGTTCTCCCTGGTCCGGGGAGCGGCTGGCCGGTGATCCTCCCCACCCGGGTGGCTCGGGCACCTGCGACCCCGCTGGTCCGGGCGTCGATATTCTGACGCCGGAGCGTTACCCGGGATCCGGGTCCGTTCCATCCCCCGGCCTTCCCACCCCCGAAGGACTCGCGATGACCGTGGCATATCTGGTGGCTGGTGTCCGTACCCCGATCGGGAGGTACGGCGGGGCGCTCGCCGGCGTCCGCCCCGACGACCTGGCCGCGCACGTGATCCGGGAGTTGGTGATGCGGTACCCGACGGTGGACTGGGCCCGGACCGACGACGTGATCCTGGGCTGCGCGAACCAGGCCGGCGAGGACAACCGCAACGTGGCCCGGATGGCGGCGCTGCTCGGCGGGCTGCCCGAGCAGGTCCCCGGCAGCACGGTGAACCGGCTCTGCGGCTCCGGCCTGGACGCCCTCGCCCTCGCCGCCCGTTCCGTCGTCGCCGGCGAGGCCGACCTGGTGCTGGCCGGCGGGGTGGAGAGCATGAGCCGGGCGCCGTTCGTCCTGCCCAAGGCCGAGACGGCGTTCTCCCGCAACGCGGAGGTCTACGACACCACCATCGGCTGGCGGCTGGTCAACCCGTTGCTGGAACAGGGGTGGGGTATCGACTCGATGCCGGAGACCGCGGAGAACGTGGCCGCCGAGTACGGTGTCACGCGGGCCACCCAGGACGAGTTCGCGTACCGCTCCCAGCAGCGCGCGGCCAAGGCCCAGGCCGACGGCCGGCTCGCCGAGGAGATCGTGCCGGTGTCGGCTCCGGCCGGTCGGCGGGGGACGACGCTGGTCGAGGTCGACGAACATCCGCGGGAGACGTCGCTGGCGAAACTGGCCGCGCTGCCCACCCCGTTCCGGGCGGGGGGCACGATCACCGCCGGTAACTCCTCCGGCGTCAACGACGGCGCGGTGGCGCTGCTGGTGGCCTCCGAGGCGGCACTGACCCGGTACGACCTGAACCCGTTGGCCCGGGTCGTCGGCGCCGCCGCGGCCGGTGTGCCGCCGCGGGTGATGGGCGTCGGCCCGGCGCCTGCCACCCGCCGGCTCCTCGACCGGCTCGGCCTGGCGGTGGGCGACCTGGACGTGGTCGAGCTGAACGAGGCGTTCGCCGCGCAGGCGGTGGCGGTCCTGCGGGAACTGGGTCTGCCGGCGGACGCCGAGCAGGTCAACCCGAACGGGGGCGCGATCGCGTTGGGGCATCCGCTCGGCGCGAGTGGGGCCCGGCTGGCGCTGACCGCTGCCCTGGAGCTGCGGCGCCGGGGCGGCCGGCGGGCGCTGGCCACGATGTGTGTCGGGGTGGGCCAGGGCATCTCGCTGCTGTTGGAGTCGGCGGGATGACCGGTGGCCCGCCCACACCGGTGACCGGTGGCCCGCCCACACCCTCCCGTCCGCATCGACGCACGCCTACAGTTGTGGGCACCTGATGATCCGCGGGTCGGCCGGTGACCTCCGCGTGTCCGCACGCGCCCTCGACACCGGTCCCCTCCCGCACCGCGGCGACGAACTGGGGTGTAGCACTGTGCAGAAGCAGGATGGACTTCCCGCTGAGATCGACCTTTCTCGCCCGAGCGCGGCCCGGGTGTATGACTACTTTCTCGGCGGGGCCCACAATTTCGAGATTGATCGGCAGCTCGCCGAGCAGATCGCCAGCATGACGCCGAACCTCGCCGGCACCATGCGCGCCGGCCGCGAGTTTCTCCGCCGGGCGGTCCGGGTGCTGCTGCACGAGGGCATCGACCAGTTCCTCGACATCGGCTCCGGTATCCCGACCGTCGGTAACGTGCACGAGGTGGCCCAGGCGGTCAACCCGAACGCCCGGATCGTCTACGTCGACATCGACCCGGTCGCGGTGGCGCACAGCCGGGAGCTGCTGGTGGGCAACGACCGGACCGGGGTCATCCACGCCGACCTGCGCGACCCCGGTCAGATCCTGGCGCAGGCCCGGGCACTGAAGCTGCTGGACTTCGACCGGCCGCTGGGCATTCTGCTCGCCGGGGTGGTGCACTTCATCGCCGACGACGATCGCCCGGGTGGCCTCCTCGCCACGCTCCGGGCCGCCGCCGCGCCCGGAAGCTGTCTGGTGCTCTCACACTCCACCTTCGAGGACCAGCCGCAGGAGATGCTCGATGCCCAGCGGTTGTCGGCGCGTACCGACACCGAGATCACCCTCCGGTCCCGTGCCGAGATCACCGGCTTCTTCGGAGACTGGACCCTGCTGGAGCCGGGGGTGGTCCACATGCCGTTGTGGCGGCCGGACTCCGCCTCCGACGTGGATGACAATCCGGCGCAGTTCGGTGCCTTCGGCGGGGTTGCCCGGCACGACCAATCGGGCGGCTGATCGCGGTGGCCGTCGTCCTGGAGCCGGGAGGGCGCGACCGTAGCCAGGCCGGCGCCGCGGGGTATGCGGCCGAGTGGGCCCGCGCCGTACGCCGGCTCGGCTTCGTCCCGTTCAGCGCTGCGGAGACCCAGCGGCTGCTGCACCTGCACACCGTCCGGCTGGCCCAGGCGCTGCGTGCCGAGCCGTTCTCGTCCCAGCCCGCGGCCCAGGTCGGCCAGGCGCTGGCCGAGGCGCACCTGACCGAGCCGGGGGTGCTCGACTGGTCGGTCCGGGCGCTCGGTGACCGGTTCCTTGCCCGGGTGCTGCCCGACCTGGTCGGTACGGAGGAGGTGGCGACCCGGGTCGCGGCGTTGCAGGGCGCGATGGCAGCCGGATTCGCCGGCGCGCTACGGGAGCGCACCTTCACCCAGCAGGAGCGGATCGCCCGCTCGGCCTGGCAGGCGCGGGACGAGGTGGAGCGGGCGTTGCGGGACAGCGAGGCCCGGTTCCGCGCGGTCTTCTCCGGTGCCGCCATCGGGATCGGTATCGGCCTGGTCGATGGCCAGATCATCGATGTCAACCAGGCTTTCGCCGACATGCTCGGCTACCCGATCGAGGAGTTGCGGCGGCGCAACGTGTCGTCGCTGTTCCACCCCGACGACGCGGCCGGGATCTGGGAGCTGTACCAGGAGGTCGTCGAGGGCAAGCGGGACACCGTCCGGATCGAGAAGCGGTACTACCGCAAGGACGGCACCACCGTCTGGACCGACCTGGCGGTGTCCTTGGTCCGATTCGACGACGGCCGTCCCCGGTTCACCGTCGCGGTGGTCGAGGACATCACCGAGCGTTACGAGCTCCAGCAGCGGCTCCGGTTTCAGGCACTGCACGACCCGCTCACCGGCCTGCCCAACCGGACCCTCTTCTTTGAGACCCTCGGGATGGTCTTCGACAACGCCGGCGCCGGTCACCCGGTCGGGGTCTGCTTCCTGGACCTGGACGGGTT
The DNA here is from genome assembly GCF_013416675.1 of Salinispora sp. H7-4. Lineage (NCBI taxonomy): Bacteria > Bacillati > Actinomycetota > Actinomycetes > Micromonosporales > Micromonosporaceae > Salinispora > Salinispora sp. H7-4. The sequence continues at coordinate 61,258 of NZ_JABZED010000007.1, read as the reverse complement.
CAAGGCGGTCAACGACAGCCTTGGTCACGATCTGGGCGACCAGCTGCTCGTGGTGATCGCCGACCGGTTGTCGGACTGCGTCGCCGGGTTCGGGCATCTGGTGGCCCGGATGGGGGGCGACGAGTTCGTCATCCTGGTCGACGACGGGGAGTCCCTCGACGACGTGGTGAGTGTCGCGGAGGCCGCACTCGCGGCCGTGGCCGCACCGATTCGGATCGGTGACCACCAGCTCATGGTTTCGGCGAGCGTCGGCATCGTCGAGTGCCCAGTGCAGACGACCGACCCGTCGGAGCTGATGAAGGCCGCCGACACCACGCTGTACTGGGCCAAGGCCGAGGGGCGTGGCCGGTGGGCGGTCTGGGACCGGGAGCGAAGCGCGCGCGAGATCGCCCGATCCACGTTGGCCGCCGGACTGCCGGCGGCCCTGGAGCGGGATGAGTTCGTGCTGGACTACCAGCCGATCGTCTCCCTGCGGGACGGCGCGATGCTGGCGGTGGAGGCGCTTGTCCGCTGGCAGCATCCCACGCTGGGTCGGCTTGGCCCGGCCCGGTTCATCGGGCTGGCCGAGGAGACCGGGTTGATCGTCCAACTCGGGGAGTGGGTGCTGCGCCGGGCGTGCCGGGACGCCGACACCTGGCGACGCGAGGTTCCGGAGGCCCGCCTGGTCGTCAGCGTCAATCTCGCCGCGCGTCAGGTGGAACACCCGGGCATCGTGGACGTGGTGGCGGAGGCGTTGACCGACAGCGGGCTCCCCGCCGAGCTCCTGCAGTTGGAGCTGACCGAGAGCGCCGTGATGGGTACCGCGGGGGAGCCGCTGCGGGCGTTGCACCGGCTGGCCGGGCTGGGGGTGGGGCTGGCCATCGACGACTTCGGCACCGGCTACTCGAATCTGGCGTATCTGCGCCGGCTGCCGATCCGGTCGTTGAAGTTGGCGGGCCTGTTCGTGGAGGGACTGCGCGAGGGCGGACCCGGGCAGGCGGCCGGCCATCGGGACGAGCAGATCGTGGACGCCCTGGTGCGGCTGGCGCGGGCGCTCGGGTTGTCGGTCACCGCGGAGGCGGTGGAGACCGGGGTGCAGGCCGAGCGGCTGCGGGCACTGCGTTGCGACACCGGGCAGGGCTACTGGTTCGGTGTGCCGGGGCCGGCGGGTGCGATCACGGCCCGGCTCCGTGGGCGGGGAGCGGTGGCGCGGAACCCATCGGGTACGGCGGATCACCGTACGTGAGAGAGAGGTTGGATCCCGCACCACCGCTCCGCCGGGCGTTGCCGAGCGCCCGGCGCTGGCCCGTCCGGATCGGGCCTGGTCACCGCAGTCAGGATGCGGCCGGGGTGGGCAGTGGGGCAAATCATTTCGGGCGGCGCGTGTGCTCGTCCGGCACGGTCCGGGACGGTCCGGGGCACGATGGGCGCCACGCGGCGTAGAGGTCGCGGCGTTAGGCTTGCGCCATGACCGTCCGTGCGCCGTTGACCCCCGGCACGCTCTCTCCCTGGCGACAGGTGCCCGCCCACATTCCCCGACCCGAGTACGTGGGCAAGAAGGAGCCCAGGCAGTGGCGTGGCTCACATGTGCAGACACCGGAGACTATCGAGCGGATGCGGGCCGCCGGGCGGTTGGCGGCACAGGCCATTGCGCTCGCGGGCGAACACTGCAAGCCGGGCGTCTCCACCGACGAGATCGATCGGGTGGTGCACGAGTTCCTCTGTGACCACGGCGCCTACCCGTCAACGCTGGGCTACCGGGGGTTTCCCAAGTCCTGCTGCACCAGCCTGAACGAGGTGATCTGCCACGGCATCCCCGACTCGACGGTGCTCCAGGACGGTGACATCATCAACGTCGATGTCACTGCCTTCCTCGACGGGGTGCACGGTGACACCAATGCCACCTTCTGTGCGGGTGAGGTGAGCGAGGAGGTCCGGTTGCTGGTCGAGCGGACCCACAAGGCGACGATGCGAGGCATCCGGGCGGTCGCACCCGGTCGGCAGATCAACGTGATCGGTCGGGTGATCGAGTCGTACGCGAAGCGCTTCGGCTACGGCGTGGTGCGTGACTTCACCGGGCACGGTATCGGCGAGGCGTTCCACAGCGGGCTCTACGTGCCGCACTACGACAGCCCGCGGCCCACCGACGTGATGGAGCCGGGCATGACCTTCACCATCGAGCCGATGATCACCCTCGGCACCTACCAGTACGACATGTGGGATGACGGCTGGACTGTGGTGACCAAGGACCGGAAGTGGACCGCCCAGTTCGAGCACACGATTCTCGTGACCGACGACGGCCACGAGATTCTCACCCTGCCGTGACCGAGACCCCGGCGGCGCTGCGGGAGGCACACCACGCGGACGTCTCCGGAGGCTGGCTGCGCCCCGCGGTCTTCGGCGCGATGGACGGACTGGTCACCAACATCGCCCTGATCGCTGGGGTGGGTGGCGGTGGGGTGTCGGCGCGGGCCGTGCTCCTCACCGGCACCGCCGGCCTGGTCGCCGGCGCCATCTCCATGGGGCTGGGGGAATACACCAGCGTCCGGTCGGCCAACGAACAGGTCGCCGCGGAGGTGGCCAAGGAGCGGCGGGAGCTGGAACGGCATCCCGAGGTCGAGGCGCGCGAACTGGCGGACACCTGGGTGGCCCGCGGCCTGCCCCGGGAGCTCGCGACGCAGGTTGCGGAGGCGGTGCGGCGCAATCCCGAGGAGGCGCTGCGGGTGCACGTCCGGGAGGAGTTGGGCGTCAACCCGGACGACCAGCCGAGCCCGTGGGCGGCGGCGTTCTCGTCGTTTGTCTGCTTCTCCGTCGGCGCCCTGGTGCCGCTGCTGCCCTATCTGCTCGGCAGTACCAGTCTCTGGCTGGCGCTCGGCGTCGGCGGCCTCGGCCTCTTCCTGGCCGGTGCGATCGTCGCCCGGTTCACCAGCCGGCGCTGGTGGACGGCGGGCCTGCGTCAGCTGCTGCTGGGTGGCCTCGCCGCCGCCGCGACCTACGGTATCGGCACCCTGATCGGGGTCCAGGGCGGGCTGTAGGAGGAGCCGGTTATCCGGCGACGGGTACCAGCCGGAACATGTGGATCTTGCGGTCGCCGGCCCGCTGCACGTAGGTCTGGTAGGCCGGCCACTCGGTCACCAGCAACTGCCAGAGTCGGTCCTGTTCGGCGCCCTCGGGTGTGTCGGCGCGTACCGGAAACCGGCGCCCCTTGATGTCCACCTCGGCGTGGGGGGTGGCGAGCAGGTTCAACGCCCAGGCGGGCTGGTGGGTCTGTCCCCAGTTCGACCCGACCACCACGTAGCCGTCCCCGTCCGGCACGTACAGCAGGGGGTTGCTGCGGGGTTGGCCGGAGCGGCGGCCGGTCGTGGTGATGACCAGCGACGGGAGAAGCCCGAGGGCGATCACCCGCCCGCGGCTGAGCCGTCCGACCGCGCGGTCAACCGGGACGAGGAGCCGGGCGGCGGTGCTGAACCAGCGGTGGTGGCCGACCCGACGGGTGAGGGAACCCAGAATGGACATGGGAGCATTCTGCCGACCTGCGGCCCGCGTCGATGCTCCGGGCCCGCGGTCGCCGACCGTCGCCGAACGGGGTCAGGCGGTCCTTCCGGGGAAGGGCGTGGTCAGGGGGGTGATCCCCGCGGTTCGCCGCCAGCGGGTGGCCCGCACCGCACAGTCAACCAGCGCCGCGAGCGCCCGTTCCCGCTCGGCGCCGCTGGTGGCGGCCACCGCCGCCTGCCAGAATCCCGCCGTCCGTTCCTCGACGTCAACGGCGAGCCGGAGGGCGCTCGCCTCGTCGGTGACGGGGAACGGTAGGGCGTAGCCGGCCTGGTCGGCCGGGAGGCTGTCACCAGCGTCGGTGAGGTGCAGCACCAGGTCGTCTCGGCGGCGCCGGTGTGTCGCCTCGGCATCGCGGGCCGCCTCCTGGGTGGGGCCGGTCAGGCGTACGCCGATCGGGCCGTAGGCCCAGATGGCGGCGTATTCGGCGGTCAGGGCCGCGGCGTGGGCGGAGCTCGCGCCCGGGGTGGGGGTGTTCACTGCAGCGCCTCCAGGTGGCTGGCGCGGGCCGCGGCGATGCTGGCGAGCAGGGCGGCCCGCTCGGCCGGTGCGGCCAGGCAGGCCCGGGTGGCCGACTCGCCGGCTGCCCGTTCGCGTTCGCGTAGCCCGGTGAGGGTCGCGTCGGCGTTGGCGGGGGTGCTGGTGGTCGGGGTGGCCGACGGTAGGGCCACCTTGGTGATCCGGGCCAGCTCCGCCGCGTGCGCGGCGTGCGCTTCGGTGATCGGCGTCAGCCGTTCGGCCAGCGTGGGGTGCGTCGTGGTGGCGTCCCGGTAGGCCGCGGCGAGCGCGAGCGCCTCATCCACCATGGGGGCGAGTGGGTCGGGTGGGGGTGGTTCCTGGTTGAACGGATCACAGCCGGTGAGCGACGGTACGGCGCCACCGAGGGTCAGGAGGGCGCCTACTCGTAGCACTTTTCGTCTGGAATGTCTCATTGTTCCGTCCGGAAGTGGGTCCGGCTGCGTCGTTTTGCCCATCACCGTCCAAGTCAACACCATGCTGGCCCCCCTCGCGTTGGCCGGAGTCGGTGCGCCGGCCCATCCGACTGACGGGCAGCGCGTTACGCTCTGCGCAACCACCGGCGCGTCCGCCCCGGTGGCGTGTGGCTATGGCGACCGACCGGGTGCCGCCAACAGCAGATAGGGGCGCTAGATGAGCCAGCGTGGCCGGGCCACCAGGCCCACCGGGCCGACGGGGCGACCGCGGCGCACGGGTGGCCAGCGCAGCGCCGGTCGGGTCGGCCGCGGCGGTGATCTCGCCAGCCGGCGGGCTCGGTTGCACGAGGTCGTCGAACCGGTCATCGGTGCGGCCGGATACGACCTGGAGGAGCTGTCGATCTCCCGGGCCGGCCGGCGCCACGTGGTGCAGGTGATTGTCGACGCCGACGGTGGTATCGACCTGGACGGCGTCGCCGACGTCTCGCGGGCCGTCTCCGCAGCCCTGGACGCGGCCGAGGAGGAGCGCGGGGACCTCGTCGCCGGCGAGTACCAACTCGAGGTCAGCTCGCCGGGGGTGTCCCGCCCGCTCACCCTCCCCCGGCACTGGCGGCGGAACGCCGGCCGGCTGGTACGGGTCATGGTGCGGGGTGGGCCGGAGACCGGCGACCGCCAGGTAACCGGCCGGGTGGTCGAGGCGGACGATGAGCAGGTGGTGTTGGAGACCGACGCCGGCCGGACGGCGTGGCGCCACGCCGAGTTGGGCCCGGGACGGGTGCAGATCGAGTTCACCCGCCCGGGCGAGGCGGATGGCGCTGACGGCGCCGACGAGGCCGGCGATTTCGACGACGATGATGATGTGGAGGGCGAGGAGAGGTGAACATCGACCTCGCGGCGCTGCGCGCACTGGAGCGTGAGCGGGAAATCCCGTTCGACACGATCCTCGCGGCGATTGAGACCGCGCTGCTGACGGCGTACCGGCACACCGAGGGTGCGCAGCCGCACGCCCGGGTGGAGATCGACCGTAAGACCGGCGCGGCCTTGGTCTTCGCCCAGGAGGTGGAGCCCGACGGCGGTGTGGTGCGGGAGTGGGACGACACCCCGCACGACTTCGGTCGGATCGCGGCGATGACCGCCAAGCAGGTGATTCTTCAGCGGCTGCGGGAGGCCACCGACGAGGTGCACTTCGGCGAGTACGTGGGCCGGGACGGTGACCTGGTGACCGGGGTGGTCCAGGCGCACGAGGCGCGTGCCGAGAAGGGCATCGTCAGCGTGGATCTGGGCAAGCTGGAGGGGGTGCTGCCCCAGTCGGAGCAGGTCCCCGGTGAGCAGTACGCGCACGGCGAGCGGGTGCGCTGCGTCGTGGTGCACGTGGCCAAGGGCGTACGCGGTCCGCAGGTGACCCTGTCCCGCTCGCACCCGGCGTTGGTGAAGAAGCTCTTCGCCCTCGAGGTGCCGGAGATCGCCGACGGCACGGTGGAGATCACCGCGATCGCCCGTGAGGCAGGTCACCGTACGAAGATCGCGGTCCGCTCCACCGCGGCGGGGGTGAACGCCAAGGGTGCCTGCATCGGGCCGATGGGTCAGCGGGTGCGGGCGGTCATGGGTGAGCTGCACGGGGAGAAGATCGACATTATTGACTGGTCGGAGGATCCGGCGGCCTTCGTCGGCAACGCGCTCTCGCCAGCCAAGGCCCTCCGGGTGGAGGTGGTTGACCTGGCCTCCCGTACCGCCCGGGTGACGGTGCCGGATTTCCAACTTTCACTGGCTATTGGGCGAGAGGGGCAGAACGCCCGGCTTGCCGCCCGGTTGACCGGTTGGCGGATTGATATTCGCTCCGACGTCGAGCCGGCCCGTCCGGCGGGCGACCCCGATGTCGATCACGTCCCGGAGCCGGGCCGCGCGATCTCTGGAGGGTAGGGGTAGACTTTCCCAGTGGTACGACGCGCGCTGCCGGAGCGCACCTGTGTGGGTTGCCGGTCTCGAGCGTCAACCAAGGAACTGCTGCGGGTTGTCGCGGTGGGTGCTGGGGCTGGTCACAGCCTCCGTCCCGACCCGGCCCGCAGGATGCCGGGTCGGGGGGCGCACGTGCACCCAGACCCGGCCTGCTTCACGCAGGCGGTGCGGCGTCGTGCTTTCGGGCGGGCGCTGCGCGTCATCGGGGTCCCCGACCACGGTGAGCTTGCGAGGCACCTCGATGCGCCAGCCACGACGTCCGGCCAACCCGACCGGACGCGGGTCGCTAGCAAGGTAGGACGACCGACATGAGCACACGATGAAGTCGCAGAAATGACCAGGCTTCAAGTGCACGAGTGAGGTCGCTGCGGGTGCTGCCCGCACGACCTCGGAATGAGGAGTGCAGTGGCAGGAAAGGCCCGCGTACACGAGCTCGCCAAGGAGCTCGGGGTCGAAAGCAAGACCGTTCTCGCCAAGCTCAAGGAGATGGGCGAGTTCGTGAAGTCCGCGTCCAGCACGGTCGAGGCGCCGGTCGCCCGACGGCTGCGTAACGCGTTCGTCAACAACGCTGGTTCGCCCGCGCCGGCAGCTCCGCCGGCGGCGACGACCCCGACCCCGACCCCGACTCCAACCCCTCCCCGGACCCCGACCCCGGCGCCGCCCTCGGGCGGATCCCGGGTCACGGCCAAGCCCATGCCGCCGCGGCGGCCGGGTGCCCCGACGCCCGGCCCGAAACCCAAGGGTCCGGTTCCGGGTCCGCCGCAGTCCGCGACCCCGGCCGCCAAGCCGGCGAGCGCCCACGACATCGAGGTGGCGGCCGCCGAGGCGCGTGCCGCCGCGCTGAAGGCCGAGCAGGAGGCCGCGGTCAAGGCCGCGCAGGCTGCCCGGCAGCAGCAGCGGGAGAACGTCCGGCGGGAGCCGCCCACCGAGGGTGGTCCGCGTCCGGGTCCCCGCCCCGGTCCCGGCACGATGCCGCCCCGGCCCGGCTCGCCGGCCGCCGGGCGTTCCGGCGGGCCCACTCCGGGCCCCGGTCCCCGGTCCGGCGGTCGTCCGCCGGCGCGTGGCGCCGGTAACAACCCGTTCGGCATCCAGGGCGGCCAGCAGCGTCCCCCGGCCGCCGGTGCGGGTGGCCCGCGGCCGAGCCCGGCCTCCATGCCGCCGCGGCCGAGCCCGGCCTCCATGCCGCCGCGGCCGAGCCCGGCCTCCATGCCGAGCCAGCGTCCCGGCCGTCCCGGCGGTCCCGGTTCCGGTCGTCCCGGTGGTGGTGGCGGCGCCGGCCGCCCCGGTGGCGGTGGCGGCGGCGGTGGTTACCGTGGCGGCCCCGGTGGCGGCGGTGGCGGCGGCGGTGGTTACCGCGGCGGCCCCGGTGGCGGCGGTGGCGGCGGCGGTGGTTACCGCGGCGGCCCCGGTGGTGGCGGCGGTGGTTTCCGCGGCGGCCCCGGTGGCGGCCGTCCCGGCGGCGGTGGCCGTGGTCGCGGTGGCGGTGCCGCGGGTGCCTTCGGGCGTCCCGGTGGTCGGCCGACCCGCGGTCGCAAGTCGAAGAAGCAGCGCAGACAGGAGTTCGACAACCTGTCGGCCCCGACCATGTCCTCGGGTGCGCCCCGGGGGCAGGGTCAGACCGTCCGGTTGTCCCGTGGCGCCTCGCTGTCGGACTTCGCCGACAAGATCAACGCTAATCCGGGTTCGCTGGTCCAGGAGATGTTCAACCTGGGCGAGATGGTGACCGCGACCCAGTCCTGCTCCGACGACACCCTGCTGCTGTTGGGTGAGCACCTGGGCTTCGTCGTCCAGATCGTCAGCCCGGAGGACGAGGACCGCGAGCTGCTCGCGCAGTTCAACATCGACCTCGACGCCGAGGTGGCGGAGGACCGTCTGGTCAGCCGGCCGCCGGTGGTGACCGTCATGGGTCACGTCGACCACGGTAAGACGAAGCTTCTGGACGCGATCCGGAAGGCGAACGTGGTGGCCGGCGAGGCGGGTGGCATCACCCAGCACATCGGCGCCTACCAGGTCCACGTACCGCACGAGGACCAGGACCGGGCGATCACCTTCATCGACACCCCCGGTCACGAGGCGTTCACCGCCATGCGTGCCCGTGGCGCCCAGGTCACCGACATCGTGATCCTGGTCGTCGCGGCCGACGACGGGGTGATGCCGCAGACGATCGAGGCGTTGAACCACGCCAAGGCGGCCGACGTGCCGATCGTGGTGGCGGTCAACAAGGTCGACAAGCCGGACGCCAACCCGGACAAGGTCCGCCAACAGCTGACCGAGTACGGACTGGTCGCCGAGGAGTACGGCGGCGACACCATGTTCGTCAACGTGGCGGCCAAGCCCGGTACCGGTATCGACAGCCTGCTCGAGGCGGTCCTGCTGACCGCGGACGCGTCGCTGGAGTTGACCGCTCCGACCGACGGCCCGGCGCAGGGTGTGGCGATCGAGGCGCACCTGGACAAGGGCCGGGGCGCGGTGGCGACGGTGCTGGTGCAGAAGGGCACCCTGCGGGCGGGCGACTCGATCGTCGCCGGCGGGGCGCACGGCCGGGTTCGGGCGATGCTCGACGAGAACGGCAACCAGGTCGCCGAGGCGGGTCCGGCTCGTCCGGTGCTGGTGCTGGGTCTGACCGCGGTGCCGGGGGCGGGCGACACGTTCCTGGCCGCCGAGGACGACCGCACCGTGCGGCAGATCGCCGAGCAGCGGCAGGCACGGCGGCGAGCGGCGGCCTTCGCCAACTCCCGCGGCCGGGCCACCCTCGAGACGCTTATGGAGCAGCTCAAGGCGGGCGAGAAGACCTCGCTCAACCTGGTGCTCAAGGGCGACGTCTCCGGTTCCGTGGAGGCGCTCGAGGATGCCCTGTTCAACCTCGACATCCCCGAGGAGGTCCAGCTACGGATCATCCACCGCGGCGTCGGGGCGATCACCGAGAGCGACGTCATGCTCGCGAGCGCCTCGTCGGAGGCGGTCACGATCATCGGCTTCAACGTGCGGGCCGCCAACAAGGTCCGCGAGATGGCCGACCGCGAGGGCGTGGAGATGCGGTACTACACCGTCATCTACCAGGCCATCGAGGAGATCGAGGCGGCGCTCAAGGGCCTGCTCAAGCCGGAGTACGAGGAGGTCGAGCTGGGCACCGCGGAGGTTCGCGAGGTGTTCCGTTCGTCCAAGGTCGGCAACATCTCCGGCTGCATCGTCCGGTCGGGTCTGCTGCGGCGCAACGCCAAGGCTCGGCTGCTGCGTGACGGCGCGGTGGTGGCGGACAACCTCACCATCAGCTCGCTCAAGCGGTTCAAGGACGACGCGACCGAGGTGCGCGAGGGCTTCGAGTGTGGTCTGACCCTGAGCGGCTACAACAACGTCCAGGTCGGCGACGTGATCGAGACCTTCGAGATGCGGGAGAAGGCGCGCGCCTGATCCGGTAGGGACACAGGTCAAGGGGTTTACGCCAGACGGCGTAAACCCCTTGATCATGTCCGGCTTCGTCCGTAGTCTCCGGGACGATGTTCACCGGAACTGCGGTATTCGACCTTCTCCTGCCGGGCGACTCCCGGTCGCTGAAGGCCAAACGGTCCTATGTTCGGCCGATCGTGGCGGCGCTGCGCCGCGTCGAGGTTTCCACCGCCGAGGTGGGGGCGCTCGACCTGCACGGGCGGGCGGAGATCGGCGTCGCGGTGGTGGCCGCGACGGCGGCGCACGTACGCGAGGTGCTCGACTCGTGTGAGCGACTGGTCGCCACCCGTCCCGAGGTTGAACTGTTGTCGGTGCGGCGGCGACTGTACGGCGCGGACGACTGATCCACTGGCGTCGCTGCGGGTCTGCCCCCTGGGCGGTCACCGCACCGGCGGCGTACGGGCGGACCGGCGGCGCGGGTAGTGTTCGTGGTGATGGCCGGCGGCTTGGGCACTCCCGGTGCCCGGCGGCCGGGAGCGGTACGCCTGGAGGTGGCGAGATGTCGGATCCGGCCAAGGTGCGCCGGCACGCGGAGCGGGTGCGTGAGCTGGTGGCGTCGGTGGTACGTAGCCAGATCAAGGATCCCCGGCTCGGCATGATCACCATCACGGATGCGCGGATCACCGCTGACCTCCGCGACGCCACGGTCTTCTACACGGTGCTCGGCGACGCGGCCGCCCAGGCGAGCACCGCTGCGGCATTGGAGAGCGCCAAGGGCATGTTGCGCAGCACCGTGGGGAAGGCGCTGGGGCTGCGCCACTCGCCGACGCTGACCTTCGTCCTGGACGACGTTCAGGACCAGGTCAAGCACATTGACGACCTGCTCGCCCAGGCCCGCCACGCGGATGCCGAGGTGCAGCGCCTCGCCACCCGGGCCGAGTATGCGGGTGAGGCCCAGCCGTACCGGCTGGAGGAGGAGTCCGAGGCGGCCGGGGACGAGGTGCCGCCGCCGGGCGGGGAGCAGCGGTGACCGATTCCGCCGCCGGGGCACGGTCCACGCCGGCGGACGCCGACTGGGCGGCGGCGGTGGCCGCGGTCCGGGCAGTGCCGGCCGCGGGGCGGGTGCTGCTGGTCTGTCATGTGAACCCGGACGGGGACGCCCTCGGCAGTATGCTCGGCTTCGCTCTCGGCCTGCGCCGGCTTGGTCTGCGACAGGTACAGGCCGCCTTTCCCGGCCCGCCGCAGCTCCCGGAGCCGCTGCGCGGGCTGCCCGGTGAGCAGTTGCTGGTGCCGGCGGCGGAGGCGGTTGCCGATCCAGACCTTCTGATCAGCTTCGACGCGGCGAGCGAGTCCCGGTTGGGGGAGCTAGCTGACCGGCTGACGACCGCCGGCAGCACGTTGGTGCTCGACCACCACGTGTCGAACCCCGGCTTCGGCGCGATCAATCTGGTTGACCCCGGGGCGGCGGCCACCGCGGTGCTCGTGGACGAGCTGCTCAACCGGTTGGGGGTGCCGCTCGACGCGGAGATCGCGGAGTGTCTCTACGTGGCGTTGACCACCGACACCGGGTCGTTCCGGTATGCGGCCACCACCGCGGCGGTGCACCGGTTCGCGGCCCGGCTACTCGCCACGGGCATCCGTCCCGGTGAGATCTCCCGGCGCGTCCTGGACACCCGCCCGTTCGGTGCCGTGCGGCTCTGCGCCGAGGTGGTCGGTCGGGCCCGGCTGGAGCCCGCCGCGGCGGGCGGTCACGGCCTGGTGTGGACCTGGGCGAGCCAGGAGGACCTGGCCCGGCACGGGCAGCCGGCGTACGTGCTGGAGGCGCTGATCGATGCGGTGCGGTGCACGGCGGAGGCCGACGTGAGCTGCGTGGTGAAGCAGACCGCCGACGGCGAGTGGGCGGTGTCGTTGCGGAGTAAGGGCGCGGTCGACGTGAGCCGGGTGGCGATGGCGTTGGGCGGCGGAGGGCACCGGCTCGCCGCCGGCTTCACCGGCCGGGGCGGCGCCGACGAGGTGGTGGAGGCCGTCCGGCGGGAGCTGGCCGAGGCGCTACTCGCCCCGACCGGCGGTTGAGGGGTGGCCGCGCGGTGTCGGTCTGGTGGGCTTCGCGGCAACGGTCGGGTAGCCCTGCGCTAACGGTTGGGTAGAGCCCTGCGCCAACGGTCGGGGTGCCCTGCGGTAGCGGTCAGCCTTGTGGTGGCGGTCAGGTCAGCCTTGCGGTTAACGGCCGGCTGGCCGGTCGGCAGATGATCTGCCGACAAAGATCAGGGTCGGCTTACGGGTGTTCGGTCTTCCCGCCGTCGGTAACGGTGGGCAGAATTGTGGAATGGAACAGCCCTGTGACATGACCATCGAGGCGCCGCGTGCCTGGGATCGCCCCGCTGTCACCGTGCCGGTGCTCGTCTGCCTGTCGTTGGTGGGTGGCCGGTTTCCGTCCTTCTCGATTGAGGCGAACCTGTGGACGCTCGGCACCGGTGGTGTCCTGATCTGGCTTGGCCTGGGTAACCGGGTGCCCCGGCGGCCCGCACCGGTTCGGCTGGACCGGGGTGCGGTGTGGTGGACGTTGCCGGTGGTGGTGTTTGTGGTCTTCGAGGGGACCACCTTCGCTGCCGCTGCTGGTGATGATTTCCCGACCTTCTCCCGGCTGGCGGATCCATTGCTGGAGGACGGGGTGATCCGCTCAGCGGGTTGGCTGGCCTGGTTGTCCGCGTTCTGGGGGCTGGTGCGGCGATGATGCGGACACTGGCGATCGGCGGTTTCCTGGTGGCGGTGGCGCTCTTTGTCGCGGTGGAGTTGGCGGCCCGCCGGGAGGGGTCCCGTATCCCCACCCTGGGTGCGGTCTGCGCGTACATCATGCGGTACGAGGTCGGCTCGGTGCCGGTCGGCCGGATTGGGCTCTTCGGCTTCTGGTGGTGGCTGGGCTGGCACTTCCTGGCTCGTTGAGGTGCCGCTTCCGCGCCGGCCGACCAGCGGCCTCCGGAGCTCTGGCTCCGCCCGGATGGTGGGAACAGTCGGCGGTGGGCGGACCTGAACGATAGCTTGGGTATTGACCGATGCCGTGCTGACGGTGCTGGTCGTGAGTGGTGGGGCCGTACCCGGCGTCGCCGCTCTCCAGGGTCGGACCGACCCGGGCTCGCTGCTCCGTGCGCTGCTCCGGCAACCCCGGACGCCCGCGGGTGGCAGACCTTGCCCGTGAGTTCCACCGCTGCGGTGGTGGCTCGCGCCCTGGAAGGGGTTTCCCATGCCGAACAAGCCCAAGCCCGACACCGCTGACGAGGCGCGTGAGCAGTTGCGCCGTGCGCTGCAGACCTCGATGGACACGCGCCAGTGACGTCGCCGACTGGCTGACGCCCTCCCCGACGGACGGCGCTGGCCGCCCGTTGTCCGGCGCCGCGAACCGTTGGTAAGTGACTAGTCCGGTTTGCGGTCCTTACCAGGCCGTGTCAGGATCGGCGACGATGAACCCGCCGGCCGCCTCCGCAACCCGCTCCGCCTCGCCCCGCCGGGTCGCCGCGCTCGCCCTGCCCGCCCTCGTGGTGCTCGCTGCCGAACCGCTGTACGTGCTGGTGGACACGGCGGTGGTGGGACACCTCGGCCGGGTCCCGCTCGCCGCGTTGGCGATCGGCGGCACCGTGCTGACGCTCATCGCCTGGCTGGGCACGGTCGTCGCCTACGGCACCACCGGACGCTCCGCCCGGCGGTTCGGGGCTGGTGACCGCACCGCCGCCATCGCCGAGGGGGTCCAGGCCTCCTGGCTCGCGCTCGCGGTAGGGGTCTTCGTCGCGGTCGGCATGCAGGCCGGCGGCGGCGTGCTCGCCCGTGCCCTCGTCGGGGCGGACAACGACGTGGCGGACGCCGCCGCGCAGTGGCTGCGGATCGCGGCGCTCGGCGCACCGGGTCTGCTCCTCGCCGCGGCTGGCAACGGCTGGTTGCGGGGCGTCCAGGACACCCGCCGGCCGCTGTGGTTCGTGCTCGGCCCGAGTCTGCTCTCCGCGGTGCTCTGCCCGGTGCTGGTCTATCCCGTCGGGCTCGGCCTGCCCGGATCGGCGGTGGCCAACGTCGTGGCGCAGACGATCTCTGGTGCGCTCTTCGCCGGGGCGCTGGTCGCCGAGCGGGTGGCCCTCCGCCCCCGGCCCCGGGTCCTCGCCCAGCAGCTTGTGCTCAGTCGGGACCTGCTCATCCGCGGGGTTGCCTTCCAGGCGAGCTTCCTCTCCGCGACCGCGGTGGCCGCCCGCTTCGGCGCGGCGGCGGTCGGCGCCCACCAGATCGTCCTGCAACTCTGGTTCTTCACCGCCCTGGTGCTCGACGCGCTCGCCATCGCCGCGCAGGCCCTGGTCGGCGCCGCGCTGGGTGCCGACGACGCGGCCGGTGCCCGTGGACTGGCCCGCCGGATCGGGTTGCTCGGCGCCGGCTGCGGCGCGGCGTTCGCGCTGGTCATCGCCGCTGGCGCCGGGGTGGTCCCGGGCTGGTTCAGCGCCGATGGGCAGGTCCGCGAGGAGGCGATGGTGGCCTGGCCCTGGTTCGTCGCGATGTTGCCGCTGGCGGGCGTCGTCTTCGCCCTGGACGGGGTGTTGATCGGCGCGGGGGACATCCGCTACCTGCGGAACCTCACGATCGTGGCGGCGTTGGGAGGATTTCTGCCGGCCATCTGGCTGGCGTACGGACTGGACCTCGGACTCGGTGGGATCTGGGCTGGGCTCACCTTTTTCGTGGTGCTCCGGCTGGCCGCCCTGCTGCTGCGACTGCGCTCCGGTCGCTGGGCGGTCGTCGGCGCCGTCCGGACCTGAGTAGCCGGCCCAGCGTCTGCTCCACCCTTCGGCTGAGTTGGCCGGGCCGGACCAGTCGGGCGGGCGCAACCACCGGCCCGTGCCGCCAACCCCTCGGGTCAGGACAATTTGGGTAGCAGGACGTACACCGCCATCACCAGCGCCAGGGTCACGGCGAAGGACACGACGAAGCCGACCACCTTCATCGTGTTCGGGAAGCGTTGGTACAGCCGGCGGCGGCCCTGCCACACCTGCCATCGCCGGCGCAGGGTGGCGGCACCCGGGAGCACGAGCAGCGCTGCGGCGATCCGGTCCCCAGCAGTACGGCGCGGGGAGGGTGGGTCGATCATCCAGGCGGGGAGGTTGGGCGGTTGCTCTGGCTGGTGCAGTCGAGGAGACCGATTCTGGTCCTGCCTCTGCCCCTGGCGCTGACGTGACATTGCCCGACCCTTCGCTGGCTGATCAGTCTAGTGATAGCAGCCGGCGTCAATGCGCCTCGTCCTGGCGGTGGTGGGGCGCGTCGTTCGGGTGGGCGTCCCGGTGCCGGCCGGGCCCGCCCGTCTGGCAGGCTTGGCGGTCGTGAGCGCAGACGGACTGATCGTGGTCGACAAGCCCGGCGGCATGACATCGCACGACGTGGTGGCGCGGGTGCGCCGGCTGGCCCGGACCCGGCGGGTCGGGCACGGTGGCACGCTCGACCCGATGGCGACCGGGGTTCTGGTCCTCGGCGTGGGGCGAGCCACCCGGCTGCTGACCTACGTCATCGGGGCCGGCAAGAGCTACGCCGCCACGATTCGGCTGGGACAGGCGACGGTCACCGACGACGCCGAGGGGGATGTGATCTCCAGCGCCCCGGCTGGTCAGGTGAGCGAGGAGGCGGTCCGGGCCGTGCTGGCGGCGCAGACCGGTGCGGTGGACCAGGTGCCGAGCGCGGTCAGTGCCATCAAGATCGACGGCCAGCGGGCGTACCGCCGGGTCCGGGAAGGGAACAGCGTTGACCTGCCACCCCGGCGGGTCACCATCTCCCAGCTCGACGTGCGGGCGCTGCGGCGTGACGAGCCGGACGTGGTGGACGTGGACGTGGACGTCACCTGCTCCTCCGGCACGTACGTGCGGGCGATCGCCCGGGACGCCGGCCATGCGCTCGGCGTCGGCGGGCACCTCACCGCGCTGCGGCGTACCGCCGTGGGCGGTTTCACCCTGGCCGAGGCCGCTACCCTCGATGAGCTGGAGCGCCGGGCACCCGAGGTGGTCACGCTCTCCCTCGCGGCGGCGGCCGACCGGTTCTTCCCGCGCCGGGAGGCGACCGCCGAGGAGGAGCGGGTGCTCTCCCACGGCGGTCCGTTGGATCCGGCGGGGATCGACGGCCCGTACGCCGTCTTCGGCCCGGCGGGCGGGTTGGTCGCTATCGTCAGCGAGCGGGCCGGTCGGGCCCGTGCCGAGATCGTGTTGGCCCCGGCCTGACGGCGCGGCGGTCGGGACAGCGACAGGGGAGGAGCGTTATGCAGCGGTGGCGGGGGTACGACGCGGCGCCCGGCGGCTGGGGGCGGTCGGTCGTCACCATCGGCGTCTTCGACGGCGTGCACCGGGGGCACCAGGCGATCATCGGGCACGCGGCGGCGCGGGCTCGCGAACTCGGCGTCAAGTCGGTGGTGGTCACCTTCGATCCGCACCCCGCCGAGGTGGTCCGTCCGGGTTCGCACCCGGCGGTGCTCACCGAGCCGGCCCGGAAGGCCGAGTTGATCGAGGCGCTCGGCGTGGACGTGCTCTGCGTGGTGCCGTTCACCCCGGACTTCTCCCGGCTGTCGGCAGAGGCGTTCGCGCACGACGTTCTGGTCGAGCACCTGCACGCCGCGCTGGTCGTGGTGGGGGAGAACTTCCGGTTCGGGCATCGGGCCGCGGGGGACGTGGCGTTGCTGGAGCAGCTCGGTCGGACCTTCGGTTACGCCGTCGAGGGGGCACCCCTGGTGGCCGAGGCGGGGACGGTCTTCTCCTCCACGTACATCCGGTCGTGTGTCGCCGCCGGGGACGTGGTGGCCGCTGCCAGCGCGTTGGGGCGGCCGCACCGGCTGGAGGGCGTGGTGGTCCGCGGCGACCGACGCGGTCGCGAGCTGGGCTTCCCTACCGCGAACCTGCTCGGCCACCGGTACGCCGCGGTCCCGGCCGACGGCATCTACGCCGCCCGCCTGGTGCGGCGGGGGCAGCGGGAGCCGCTGCTGGCGGCGGTGTCGATCGGCACGAACCCGACCTTCTCCGGCCGGGAACGGCGGGTCGAGGCGTACGTGCTCGACTTCGACGCGGACCTGTACGGCGAGCGGCTGGCCCTGGACTTCGTGGCGCACCTGCGCGGGCAGGTCCGCTACGACTCGATTGAGCCGTTGGTGGCCCAGATGACCGAGGACGTCGAGCGCACCCGCCAAGCCCTGGGGTGAGCACGGAAAGCGAACGGGTTCGACACCCCGGTCCGCCCCTGGTCCGGAGCTTCCGGACCGGCTGGTAGCCTGACAGGGACGTCGGCCGACCGACGTGGGTCCTGGCGTGCCTGCACGACGCCGCGGGTGCGAGGACCGTCCGCCGCCGGGCCCCGCCTGGCCATCCGGGCGAAGCCCAACTGGCGGACACCATACCGATCAACCCACCGAAACAGGGAGAACATGGCGCTCGACCAGCAGGACAAGGCCAAGATCCGCGAGGAGTACGCGACCGTCGAGGGTGACACCGGTTCGCCGGAGGTCCAGGTGGCCGTCCTCACCAAGCGGATCGCGGGCCTGACCGAGCACCTGAAGGTGCACAAGCATGACCACCACAGCCGCCGTGGGCTGCTGCTGCTGGTCGGCCGCCGCCGTCGGCTGCTCAACTACGTGCAGAAGAAGGACATCAGCCGCTACCGGTCGCTGATCGAGCGGCTCGGTCTGCGCCGGTGACGTGACGGGGGAGTGGCCGAACGGCTGCTCCCCCGCTCCGGTTCACCGCCAGAAATTCCGACAATCAGGGCCGCACGACCCCCCGACCACCGGGAGCCGGTCAGCGCACCGGTCTCCGGTAGTGGCCTCCGGGCATCCGGCACCTCGCCGATCCGCCCGGGCGCTTCGATCGAAGACCGGCCGTCTGAGCAGCTGCGCGTCGCGGTCCGCAGACGCGAAGGAGCGCAACCACAGATGACCGAAAGTAATCTCGGTACCCAGTCTCGTACCGCCACGATCGACAACGGGGCCTTCGGCACCCGTGTGATCACCTTCTCCACCGGCCGGCTGGCCCGTCAGGCCGCCGGCTCCGTCGTCGCCCAGCTCGGCGAGACGGTCGTCCTCTCCGCCACCACCGCTGGTCGGCAGCCGAAGGAACACTTCGACTTCTTCCCGCTGACCGTCGACGTCGAGGAGCGGATGTACGCGGCGGGCCGGATCCCCGGTTCGTTCTTCCGCCGGGAGGGGCGCCCCAGCGAGGACGCGATCCTCACCTGCCGGCTGATCGACCGGCCGCTGCGTCCCTCGTTCGTCAAGGGCCTGCGCAACGAGGTCCAGGTCGTCGAGACCGTCCTGGCGCTCGACCCCAGCCACCCGTACGACGTGGTGGCCATCAACGCCGCCTCGATGTCGACGAAGCTCTCCGGCCTGCCGTTCTCCGGCCCGATCGGGGCGACCCGGATGGCCCACATCGACGGCTCCTGGGTTGCCTTCCCGACCCACGAGGAGCTGGAGCGCGCCACCTTCGACATGGTGGTCGCCGGTCGGACCCTGCCCGACGGCGACGTCGCGATCATGATGGTCGAGGCGGAGGCCACCGAGCACACCGCGAAGCTGGTC
This sequence comes from Salinispora sp. H7-4, assembly GCF_013416675.1. Lineage (NCBI taxonomy): Bacteria > Bacillati > Actinomycetota > Actinomycetes > Micromonosporales > Micromonosporaceae > Salinispora > Salinispora sp. H7-4. The sequence continues at coordinate 42,883 of NZ_JABZED010000007.1, read as the reverse complement.
GCCGATGGCGCCTCCGCACCGACCGAGGAGGTCGTGGCCAGCGGGCTGGAGGCGGCCAAGCCGGCCATCCGTGAACTGTGCCGCGCGCAGAGCGAGCTGGCCGAGGTGGCGGCGAAGCCGGTGGCCGAGTTCCCGGTCTTCCTCGACTACTCCGACGACGCGTACGACGCGGTCGCGGAGCTGGCCCGGGAGGACGTGGCCGAGGCCCTGAAGATCGCCGGCAAGGCCGACCGCGAGGAGGCCCTGGACCGGATCAAGGCCCGGGTGGTCGAGGAGCTCGGCCCGCGCTTCGAGGGCCGGGAGAAGGAGCTCTCCGCCGCGCTGCGGTCGCTGACCAAGTCCGAGGTCCGCAACCGGGTGCTGCGCGAGCAGGTCCGCATGGACGGCCGTGGCCCGCGGGACATTCGCCCGCTGACCGCCGAGGTCGGGGTCCTGCCCCGGGTGCACGGCTCGGCGCTCTTCGAGCGGGGTGAGACCCAGATCATGGGCGTCACCACGCTGAACATGCTCCGGATGGAGCAGTCCCTGGACACGCTCTCCCCGGAGAAGTCCAAGCGTTACATGCACAACTACAATTTCCCGCCGTACTCGACCGGGGAGACCGGCCGGGTCGGCTCGCCGAAGCGGCGGGAGATCGGCCACGGCGCGCTCGCCGAGCGGGCCCTGATCCCGGTGCTGCCCTCGCGTGAGGAGTTCCCGTACGCGATCCGGCAGGTCTCCGAGGCGCTTGGCTCCAACGGCTCGACCTCGATGGGCTCGGTCTGCGCCTCGACGCTCGGCCTGCTCTCCGCTGGGGTGCCGCTGAAGGCGCCGGTCGCCGGCATCGCCATGGGCCTGATCTCCGACGAGGTCGAGGGCAAGACCCGGTACGTGACGCTGACCGACATCCTCGGTGCCGAGGACGCCTTCGGTGACATGGACTTCAAGGTCGCCGGTACGCCGGACTTCGTCACCGCGCTGCAGCTCGACACCAAGCTCGACGGCATCCCGTCGGACGTGCTCGCCGCGGCGCTTCAGCAGGCCTACGAGGCCCGGCAGACGATCCTGCAGGTGATGCAGGCGGCGATCGAGGCGCCGGCCACGATGAGTGACTACGCGCCGCGGGTCACCACCGTCAAGATCCCGGTGGACAAGATCGGCATGGTGATCGGCCCGAAGGGGCAGACGATCAACGCCATCCAGGACGAGACGGGCGCCGAGATCTCGATCGAGGACGACGGCACCATCTACGTCGGCGCGACCAACGGCCCCGCGGCACAGGCCGCGGTCGAGCGGATCAACGGGATCGCGAACCCGACCCTGCCGAAGGCGGGCGACCGCTTCCTCGGCACGGTGGTCAAGACCGCCGCCTTCGGCGCGTTCGTCTCGCTGCTTCCCGGCCGCGACGGTCTGCTGCACATCTCCAAGGTGGGCGACGGCAAGCGCGTCGAGAAGGTCGAGGACTTCCTCAACGTCGGTGACAAGGTCGAGGTGGAGATCGCCGACATCGACCAGCGGGGCAAGATCTACCTGGACAAGGTGCGCCCGGAGGGCGCCGAGGTCCCGGCGGAGGGCGCCGGCGAGCGGCCGGCGGGTCGGGACCGGGGCGACCGGGGACCGCGCGACCGCGGTGACCGCGAGCGCGGTGGCCGGGGCCCGGACCGTGGCGACAGCGGCGACAGCGGCGACAGCGGTGACGGCGGTGACGGCGGCGAGTCGCGTCCGCGCCGTCGTACCCGGCGCAGCTGACCGTCGGACCAGCGCACCATCCACCCCTCGTCGAACCGGGAGAGCCCTTCGTGAGCCGGACTGTCTCCGTACCGTCCACACCGGAACGATGGGGGGTGGCCGCGTTTCGGGGCGCTCCCGGCGGCGCGGCCAGCCGCGCCGTCACCCGTACGCTCAGCGACGACCCGCTGGGTGGCACGGTCCGCCGGACCGTGCTCCCCAGCGGGCTGCGGGTCCTCACCGAGGCCATTCCCGCGATGCGCAGCGTTTCGTTCGGCATCTGGGTGTCGGTCGGCTCCCGGGACGAGACCGGCCCCCAGTCCGGTGCCGCCCACTTCCTTGAGCACCTGCTGTTCAAGGGGACACACCGGCGGTCGGCACTGGAGATCTCGTCGGCGATCGAGGCGGTCGGCGGCGAGACCAACGCCTTCACCACGAAGGAATACACCTGCTACTACGCGCGGGTGCTCGACGACGATCTGCCCCTCGCCATCGACGTGATGTGCGACCTGGTCGCCGACTCGGTGCTGACCCCGGAAGACGTGGAGGTCGAGCGGGGCGTGATCCTCGAGGAGATCGCCATGCACGACGACGAGCCCGGCGACGAGGTACACGACCTCTTCGCCCGGGCCGTCTACGGTGAGCACCCGCTCGGCCGGCTGATCTCGGGGACGGAACAGACGGTCACCCCGATGACCCGGCGACAGATCCAAGGCTTCTACCGGCGGCACTACACCCCGCCCCGGATCGTCATCGCGGCCGCGGGGAACCTGGACCACTCCAGCGTGGTCAAGCTGGTCCGGCAGGCGCTGCAGGGCACGTCCCTGGACACCGACCCGGCGGCGCCCGCAACGTACCGGAGCGCCACCCCGGCGGTACGCACGCAGCCGGCGACCACCCTGGTGGGGCCGAAGGAGACTGAGCAGGCGCACGTCGTGCTCGGCGGTGCCGGCATCGATCGGCGGGATGAGCGTCGGTTCGCCCTCGGGGTGCTGAACAACATCCTCGGCGGCGGCATGTCCAGCCGGCTCTTCCAGGAGATCCGTGAGCAGCGGGGGCTGGCCTACTCGGTCTACTCCTACGCCAGCCAGCACGCCGACAGCGGCCTGTTCTCCGTCTACGCCGGCTGTGCGCCGGGTCGCGCCAACGAGGTGTTGGAGTTGATCCGCGCGGAGTTGGCCCGGATGGCCGCCGACGGACTCACCGCAGCCGAGTTGGCCCGGGGCAAGGGCATGAGCAAGGGCGCGTTCGTGTTGGGCCTGGAAGACAGTGGTTCCCGGATGAGCCGGCTGGCCAAGGGGGAGCTGCTCTACGGCGAACTGATGCCGGTCGACACCCTGTTGGCCCAGGTGGACGCGGTTACCCTGGCCGACGTGAACGCGCTCGCCGCGGAGTTGCTGAGGCGCCCGATGTCGCTGGCGGTGGTGGGTCCGTTCGGCGAGTCCGACTTCGCCGCCGGAGTGACTCCGGCCACTCCCGCCTGACCGCCCGGCCGGACCACCTCCGAATCGCTGCCCAGCCGGAGCGCCGGCACCGGAATTCCGGCCGCGGTCCATCGGGCTACCCCGACCCCACCCGGGCGATTCTCCTGTCCCGGCTGGGATAGGTTGTCGGCTGTGACTGACGAGCAGGACAAGAGCGCGGACGAGCCACTCCGGGTCGGTGTGCTGGGCGCCCGTGGCCGGATGGGCATCGAGGTGTGCAAGGCGGTGGACGCGGCCACCGACATGGAGTTGGTGGCCATGGTCGACCAGGGCGACTGGTTGTTCAACGCCTCCGACGCCGGAGCCGAGGTGATCGTCGACTTCACCACCCCTGACGTGGTCATGGACAACCTGCACTGGTGCATCGACCAGGGCATCAGTGCCGTGGTCGGCACCACGGGCTTCACCGAGGCGCGACTGGAGCGGATGCGCGGCTGGCTGGCCCGGAAGCCGGGGGTGGGCGTGGTCGTCGCCCCCAACTTCGGCATCGGGGCGGTGCTGATGATGCAGTTCGCCGAACGGGCCGCCCGCCACTTCGAGTCAGTCGAGATCATCGAGCAGCATCACCCGCGCAAGCTGGACGCGCCGAGCGGTACCGCGACGCACACCGCGCGCCTGATCGCGGCGGCCCGCGCCGCCGCCGGTCAAGGTCCGGCACCGGACGCCACCCGGGACGAGGTGGCCGGTGCCCGCGGCTGCGAGATCGACGGCGTACGCGTGCACTCGGTCCGCGCCACCGGCCTCGTGGCCCACCAGGAGGTGCTCTTCGGCACCACCGGCGAGACGCTGACCATCCGGCACGATTCGTACGACCGGGCGTCTTTCATGCCCGGCGTGCTGCTGGCTGCCCGCGAGGTGCGCAATCGGCCCGGCCTGACGGTCGGCCTGGACGCCCTGCTCGACTGAGCGGATCGCCCCGGGCCGGCAGTGCACCGGGCGGCCCGGGAGTCGGGGGCCGGGTCGCGGGTTGATCCGCGAGGCGGGTCGTCAGGGAGTCGGGTCGTCAGGGAGTGGGGTCGGCTCCGCGGGGACCGCGACGTGCAGTCGTACCTGGGCGACCAGCATGTCGTCCACGTCCAACGCGCGGGTCGCCCCGTCCAGTTCCCACCCGGTGCCGGTCAGAAATCCCCGGGTCGCCGCGTCGGCGTCGAACGCCCACGCCACCGCGCGGGTGAACCCGTCATCACGCCAGTGGTCCACCGCGGCGGCGAGTAGCCGGCTGCCGTGCCCGCGCCGGCCCCAGCGCGGCTCCACCAGCAGGTCGGTGACCGCAACGACGTCCGGACCCAGCGCTTCGGCGGGCTCGCCGGGTGCCTGGGCCTCGACGTCGGCCGGGCCGGAGGCGGCGAATCCCACCAGATACGATTGCTCGGCCTGTTCGACGGCGACCAGCACCCGGTGGGCGGCCGAGGGCGGCTCTTGCACCGCTGCGGTCCACCGCTGGGCCAGCCACGCCTCGTCGAGGTTCGCGAGCACCTGCCGGGGCAGGATGCGGCGGTACGCGACCCGCCAGGTTGCGAGTTGGATGCGTGCGATATCGCCGGCGTCCTGCGGACGCGCCGGGCGGACGTACCCGAGAGCCATGGCACGAAAGCCTACGCAGGGTGGAGGAGGCGACGATGGCGCAGGGTGCCAAGCGGACGGTCAGACAGGCGATCGGTGTGGTCGGGCTCGCTGTCGGGGTGGCCCTGTTCCTGTCCGTGGCGGCCGCGCGGCACGGGTTTTTTGACCTTGGGGTCTACTACGGCGCGATCCGCTACTGGGTGCACGACGGCGGGGAGATCTACGACTTCCTGCGCCCGTTCACCCAGTACGGCTTCACCTATCCGCCGTTCGCAGCCCTGGTCATGCTGCCGATGGCGTACGTCTCCTGGACCGTGGCGATCGTGCTGAGCGTCTCCGCGAGCGTGGTGGTCACCCTGGTGCTGCTCTGGTGGCTGCTGGACCCGATCTCGCGCCGTGCCGGCTGGACCCGCTGGTTTGCCATCGCGGTAGCGCTCTGCCTCGCCGCGGCGTACGAGCCGATGCGGGAGACGGTGAACTTTGGCCAGGTCAACATGCTGTTGCTGTTTCTGGTGGCGGTTGATCTGCTGCGACTACTGCCGTCGGGGAGCCGGTGGGCCGGTGCCACCATCGGCCTGGCCACCGCGATCAAGCTGACCCCGGGGATCTTCATCGTCTACCTGCTGGTGACCGGGCGCTGGCGGGCGGCGGTCACCGCGATGGGTACCGCCGCCGGCGCGACCCTGTTCGCCGCGGCCCTCTTTCCGGACGCTTCCCGGGTGTTCTGGACCGAGGCGCTGTGGAACACCAACCGCGTGGGTGAGCTCTCCTTCGTCTCCAACCAGTCCCTCCGTGGAGTGGTGGCCCGGTTGAACCCGGAGGATCCGAGTACCGTCGCCTGGTTGGTACTGGTGGTGGTGGTACTGGCGCTTTGGGTGTGGCGGGCCCGGTCCGCGGTGGCCGTCGGCGACGAGGCGACCGGGCTGGCGTTGACCGGTGTGCTGATGTGTCTGGTCAGCCCGGTCACCTGGGTGCACCATCTGGTCTGGCTGCTGCCGGCGCTCATCCTGTTGGTGGACAACGCGATGGCCGCGCCCGCCGACAGCCGTCGGCGGCGCCGGCTACTGGCGGCCGTGGGCATCGCGTACGCGTTCCTGATCAGCCGGATCGTGTGGGCCTGGGAGCGGGACTTCACCGGGATCGACGGCTTCCTCGGCAGCAACACGTACGTCTGGATCAGCCTGGCCCTGCTGGCGTTTCTGCCGATCCGGACCGCGACGCACCAGACCGCGGTCGGGACGGCCGGGCAGGAGGAGGCGGGCCGAACCCGGAGCGGTGTCGTACCGGTGACCTAGTGTCCCCGCGGTGACGACGCCGGAATCGCTCTCGCTCGCCCAAGCCCGACGGATCGCCCTGGCAGCCCAGGGTTTCACCGACCCGGCGCCGACTGGTGTTCCCACCCGTCGGCACCTGCGTCGCGTGCTGGACCGGGTCGGCCTGATCCAGCTGGACTCGGTCAACGTGCTCCAGCGGGCGCACTATCTGCCGCTCTACAGCCGCCTCGGTCCCTATCCGACGACGCTGCTCGACGGGGCCGCGTACCGCCAGCCCCGTGATCTTTTCGAGTACTGGGGGCACGAGGCGTCGCTGGTGCCGGTCGCGTTGCAGCCGGCGCTGCGCTGGCGGATGGCGCGCGCCCGTAGCCAGGCGTGGGGCGGCATGCGCCGGATCGCCGAGGAGCAGCCGGATCTGGTGGCGTGGGTCCGGGACGAGGTAGCGGCCCGCGGGCCGATCACCGCCGCGGAGATCGAGCAGGACGCTGACCGAGTGACCGGCAACTGGGGCTGGAACTGGTCCGCGACGAAGCGGGCGGTGGAGTACCTGTTCTGGTCCGGCGAGGTGACGGCCGCCGAGCGTACGACGTCCTTCGCCCGCCGTTACGCCCTGCCGGAGCAGGTGCTGCCGGCGGCGGTGCTGGCGGCGCCCACCCCGAGCGACGCCGAGGCGTACCGGGCGCTGGTGGCCGTGGCCGCCCGCTCCCTCGGCGTGGCGGCGGAGCCGGAGCTGCGGGACTACTTCCGGTTGCCGCTGGCGCCGGCGCGGGCGGCGATTGCCGAGCTGGCGGAGGCGGGGGAGCTGCTTCCGGTAACCGTGGCGGGCTGGCGGCAGCCGGCCTGGCTGCACGCCGAGGCCCGACTGCCCCGTTGGGTGCGGGGCAACCGGCTGGTCAGCCCTTTTGACCCGCTGGTCTGGGAGCGGGGCCGCACGCAGCGGTTGTTCGATTTCAGCTACCGCATCGAGATCTACGTCCCGGCGCCGAAGCGGGTGTACGGCTACTACGTGTTGCCGTTTCTGCAGGGGGAGCGGTTCACGGCCCGGGTCGACCTGAAGGCCGACCGGAAGAACGGGGTACTCCTCGTGCCGGCAGCGTGGCAGGAGCCCGGCGCGGAGGCGGGTGAGACGGCGCTCGCGCTCGCCGCCGAGTTGTACCGGCTCGCTGGCTGGCTGGGCCTGGCCGCGGTGGCGCCACCGACGGCAGGTGACCTGGCGGTGCCGCTGGCCGCTGCCCTGAGGAGCGTGGCGGGTGTACCGTGATCGACGTGACGAGCGTTGACGGGCCGCAGAGCCGGGCCGCCGCGGCGACTGATGCTGCTGGCCAGCGGTCTGCGGCTGCGGCCCCACCGCCGCCTGGCTGGCCGGTGGCGGCGGCGCCGGTCTATCCGGCTCCGCAGCCGGACCGACTGACCCGTTTCGTGCTCCGTCTCCAGCAACGCGCGCCTCGGTGGGTGGTGCCGCTGGCCGCCCTGGGCTGCATCGGCGCCGGCATTGGCTACACGCTGATGATCGACCCGACCCGGTCCACGCCGGATGCGGCCCCCACCTGCCTGCTCAAGCTGACGAGCGGGCTCGACTGTCCGGGCTGTGGTGGCACCCGGGCCCTCTGGTACCTGCTGCACGCCGACCTGCCGGCCGCTGCCCGACACCATCTCCTCCTCGTCTTCGCGCTTCCCTTCCTGGCGTACCTGTTCGTGGCGTGGGCGGGTCGACAGGCCTTCGGGTGGCGGCTACCCGAACTGCGGATCAGTAACAAGCTGATCGGGGTTTTCCTGGGCGCCTGGTTGGCTTTCTCCGTGGCGCGCAACCTGCCCTGGGCGCCGTTCACCGCGCTCTACGTCTGACCGGGCTCTGCAGCTCGCCCCCGGTCGCTCGTGGCGGTAGGCACAGCGTGGCGCTCGCCACACGCCGCCCCGCCGGTCGCCGCCTACTCCCGGTGCGCCGGTGCTCGCGCTGTGCCGGCCCGCACCATGGGGAGTGCCGCGGCCAAGCCCGCTCCCCGCCGACTGCGGGGTCCGATTTCCGTCGGCGCCGGTCGCGCCACTACAGTCGCAGGAATGCCGGACATGGTGCAGCCCCAGGTCAAGCTTATTGCGTGGACCCAATTCGCGGCCCCAGACGACGTGGGGTGGTCGACTGACGCCGACGGGGGGCAGGCGCTCGCGGAGTTCGCTGGGCGGGCCTGCTACCAGAGTTGGAAGAAGCCAAACCCGGCGACGGCGACCAACGCCGGCTACCTCGCCCACATTCTCGAGGTGGGCCACCTGAGCGTGCTGGAGCACGGCTCGGTGAGCTTCTACTTCACCGGGGTGTCGCGGTCGCTCACCCACGAGTTGATCCGGCACCGGCACTTCTCGTACTCGCAGCTGTCCCAGCGGTACGTGCCGGAGCGGGACGCGGCGATGGTGGAGCCGGCCGTGATCGCCGACGACCCGGAGCTACACAAGCGGTTCGTGGCGGCCGCCGAGGCGAGCGTGCAGGCGTACACCGAACTGCTGGAGGGCCTGGAGCAGCGCTTCACCGACGAGCCCAACGCCACCCTGCGGCGCAAGCGCGCGCGGCAGGCGGCGCGGGCCGTGTTGCCGAACGCCACCGAGACCCGCATCGTGGTCACCGGCAACTACCGGGCGTGGCGGCACTTTGTCGGCATGCGGGCGACCGAGCACGCCGACGTGGAGATCCGCGAGCTGGCGGTGGAGTGCCTCCGCCAGCTGCAGGGGGTGGCCCCGAGTGTCTTCAACGACTTCGTGATCTCCGCCCTGCCCGACGGCACCGAGGTGGCGACCAGCCCGCACGCGAAGGTGTCCTGAGCCCTTCCCCGTCGGGGGCTCGGAGGCCGTCCGATAGGTTGGACGCATGACGAGTGACCTCCCCGACACTCCCGCCCAGACGGCCTCCCGGCCGTTCGGGCGGGTGCTCACGGCCATGGTGACACCCTTTGCCGCCGATGGTGCGCTCGATCTGGATGGTGCGGCCCGGTTGGCGAACTACCTGGTCGACGAGCAGGGCAACGACGCGCTGGTGGTCAACGGCACCACCGGTGAGTCGCCGACCACGACCGACGCGGAGAAGGAACGCCTGATCGAGACGGTGGTCGCCACCGTCGGCGATCGCGCCAAGGTGGTGGCCGGGGTCGGCACCAACGACACCCGGCACACCATCGAGCTGGCCGCTTCGGCGGAGAAGGCCGGAGCGCACGGCCTGCTGGTGGTGACGCCGTACTACAGCAGGCCGCCGCAGGCGGGCCTGGTGCGACACTTCACCGCGGTGGCCGACGCCAGCGGGTTGCCGGTGATGCTCTACGACATCCCGCACCGCGCCGGGGTGGCGATCGAGACCGAGACGCTGGTGCGCCTGGCCGAGCACGGCCGGATCGTCGCGGTGAAGGACGCCAAGTGCGACCTGACCGCCACCAGCTGGGTGACCAGCCGGACCGGTATGGCCGTCTACAGCGGCGAGGATTCGCTCCTGCTGCCCGCGCTGGCGGTCGGTGCGGTCGGGGTGGTCGGCACGTCAACCCACTTCACCGGGGCGCGGACCCAGGAGCTGATCCGGGCGTTCGACGCGGGGGACAACGCCACCGCGCTCGCCCTGCACCGACGGCTGCTGCCGCTGTACACGGGAATCTTCCGGGCTCCGGGCACGATCCTGGTCAAGGCCGGCCTGGCGGCGAAGGGACTGCCCGCCGGTCCGGTCCGTTCCCCGCTGGTGGACGCCACCGCCGACCAGCTCGCCCAGCTCCGCGCCGCCTGCGCGGCGGCGGGCCTGGACCTCCCTGAATGAACGAACGACACGACGGACGCCGGGTGACGGCGTCGCAGAATGAGGTGAACGCGTGACCGAGGCGCGAATCGAGACAGAACTGCCGCCGCCGCTGCCCGAGGGTGGGCTGCGGATCATTCCGCTGGGCGGGCTCGGCGCCATCGGTCGGAACATGACCGTCTTCGAGTACGACGGGAAGTTACTGGTCGTCGACTGCGGCGTGCTCTTCCCGGACGTGGAGCAGCCGGGCGTGGACCTGATCCTGCCCGACTTCGCCCCGATCCTGGACCGCCTCGACGACGTTCAGGCGATCGTGCTCACGCACGGCCACGAGGACCACATCGGCGCGGTGCCGTACCTGCTCGCCCACAAGCCGGACATCCCGCTGGTCGGTTCGGAGTTCACCCTCGCCCTGGTCGAGGCGAAGCTCGCCGAGCGGCGGATCCAGCCGTACACGCTGACGGTGCGGGAGGGCGGTCGGGAGCAGCTGGGCCCCTTCGAGTGTGAGTTCTTCGCGGTCAACCACTCGATCCCGGACGCGCTCGCCGTGGCCATCCGTACCCCGGCCGGCCTGGTGCTGCACACCGGCGACTTCAAGATGGACCAGCTCCCGCTGGACGGCCGGATCACCGACCTGGCCGGCTTCGCGCGGCTCGGCGCGGAGGGGGTGGACCTGCTCCTGTCCGACTCCACCAACGCCGAGATTCCCGGCTTCGTCACGCCCGAGCGGGAGATCGGCCCGGTACTCGACTCGATCTTCGCCAAGGCTCGGGGCCGGATCATCGTCGCGTCGTTCGCCTCGCACGTGCACCGGGTCCAGCAGGTCTTCGACTCCGCGGTGGAGCATGGCCGCAAGGTGGCGCTGATCGGCCGGTCGATGGTGCGCAACATGGGCATCGCCCGCGACCTCGGTCTGCTGAACATCCCACCCGGCCTGGTCGTCGGGCTCGACGAGGCCACCAGCATGCCGCCCGACCAGATCGTGCTGATGTCGACCGGCAGCCAGGGCGAGCCGATGAGCGCGCTGGGTCGGATGGCCAGCGGTGATCACCGGCACATCACCATCGCCCCCGGCGACACCGTGGTGCTCGCCTCCTCGTTGGTGCCCGGCAACGAGACCTCGGTCTTCCGGGTGATCAACCGACTGGCCCGGGCGGGTGCCGTCGTCGTGCACAAGGACGTGGCCAAGGTGCACGTCTCCGGGCACGCCCCCGCAGGCGAGCTGCTCTACCTGCTCAACATGGTTCGGCCGAGCAACCTGATGCCGGTCCACGGTGAGTGGCGGCACCTGCGCGCCCACGCCCGGCTCGGCGTCGAGTCCGGGGTCGCCGCCGATCGGGTGGTGCTCTGCGAGGACGGCGACGTGGTCGACCTGGTCGAGGGGCGGGCCAGCGTGGTCGGACGGGTCAGGAGCCGGTACGTCTACGTCGACGGCCTCGCCGTCGGGGACGTGTCGGAGTCGCTGCTCACCGAGCGGCGGATCCTGGGCGACGGCGGGTTCATCGCGGCCACCGTGGTGGTCGATTCGGTCACCGGGAAGGTGGTTGGTGGGCCGACCGTCTCCGCCAAGGGTTTCTCCGAGGACCCGGAGGCGTTCAACCCGGTGGTGCCGTTGATCACCGAGGTGCTCAACCGTGCGGCGGCCGACGGCATCACCGATCCGCACCAACTGCAGCAGATCGTGCGCCGCGCGGTGGGGCGGTGGGTCAACGACGCGTACCGGCGTCGGCCCATGATCGTCCCGAACGTGGTGGAGGTCTGAGCCGAGGCGCGGTGAGGTCGGGGAGCCGGCCCGGGTCAGGGCAGCTCCGCGACCGCGTCGGCGTACGCCGAGCCGGTGCGTACCGCGGCGGCCAGCAGCACATCCAGCTGGGTGGGCGCGACCCCGTGGGACAGGTCGGTGCTGACATCACCGGCCAGCACCAGCTCGGCGCCGGAGTCGTGCACGTACGCCGTCGGTAGGAGCCGGTCCTGGTTCCAGGCGTTGCAGAACGCGTACGCCTCGGCGCGCCGGTCGGCGGGCAGCCGGCGACCGGCCACGGCACGTACGTGCAGGACCTCGCCGCGCTCGCCGGCCCGCCGTACCTGGATCAGCGCCTCACCCCAGCGCCCCACGACGGTGTCCGTGGCGTCCAGGATGTACTTGTCGCCGCGCCGGTCCAGGGCGTTGGTGATCGCTGCCAGGCTGAGCGGGGCGGGCTGGTCGGCCGGTTGGTCGTCCGGCTCGCGGTCGGGTTCGTCGTCGTCCGGGCGCTCGAACGGCAGCGCCACCGGATGGGCCAGGGCCCGTTCGGCTGCGCCCCGCTCGTCCAGCCAGGAGGCGACCCGCCCGGACTGGTGCCCGGTGCCGTTGCGCGCGTCGAAGCTGCCGGCCAGCCCGGTGGCCAGGTCGGTCAGCGCGGCCCCGAGGGTGGCGAGGTCGAGGTCGGCCGCGGGCCGTTGCCCGTACCCGGGGCGGTGCACCCGCTGCTCGCCGAGGTTGGCCGCGACAGCGACCCCGCACACCAGCGCCCCGGCGGCGGCGAACTCCATCGCGGAGAGCTCGTCGGGAGCCCGATCCAGCCGGGGCAGCTGCTCGGTGAGGACGGCCAGGCCGCGGACCGGGTTTCCGCTGAGCGTGCAGAAGCGCAGATGCGCCGCGAGGTACGCGAAGCCGGCCCGTTCGCGTCGGTGCCGCTGGTACGCGTGCACGTGTGCCGCCGCGGCCGATTCGGTCGCGCCGGTTCGGAGCCACGGGAGCATCCCGGCGGCTAGCCCCCGCTCCGGTGCTCCGGTGCACTCGTCCGGGTTCACCCCGGCCAGGAGGTCCAGCGCGGCGGACCACTCCTCCCACCCGGCGAGCAGCTCCGCCCGTCGGACGGCGGCGCAGCTGAGGCAGCCGTCGGCCGGGGTGGTGGGCGCCGCTACCCAGCGGTCGTACCAGGACCGGGCGGTCGGCTCGTCGCCGAGGTGGTCCGCGATCCGGCAGTAGAGTTCGGCGGCGGTCGCGGTGTCGGCGGTGCCGAGGTCGTCGAGGAGGGCCCGGGCCTGGTCCAGGCCACCACGCGGGCTGCCGAGCAGGGCTTCGACCGCGTACCGCCGGTAGCGGGCCAGGGTCTCGTGACCGTCGGGCGGCATCAGGTCGGGCCGCCGGTCCACGGCGGCGAGGCAGCGGCGGACCGGCTCGACCAGGCGCCACCGCCCTTCGTCGAGCAGGTAGGTCTCGATCAGCGCGAGCCGGGCCGCCAGCGCCGACCGGTCGTCGCCGGCGGCGTCGGCGCGCGCGGCGATCCGTTCCAGCTCGGCGCTGCGGGTCTCGCCGTCGGGGGAGTCCCGGGCGTCGGCCAGCTCCTCGGCGAGGGGGCGGCCGTCCCGCCCGGGTCGTTGGCGGCGTGGTGGCCGCCCCGGCCAGCCGAACTCGTCCAGCCCGCGGCCGCCGGGCTGCCCGATCACGACCGTACCCCGCCGGGTAGCCGGTCCACCTCGGCGGCGAGCTGGCAACCGGTGGTGATGCCGCGGTCGAGGAGTCGGTCGAGTTGGTGCGGGGTCACGCCGCGTTCGAGGTCGGTGATGACCTCTCCACAGATTCGCGCCCGACCGTCATCTTCGACGTGTACGAACGCCTTGGGCCAGAGCCGGTCGTGGTTCCAGGCGTTGCAGAAGGCGTGCAGCGCGGGGACGTACTCGATCGCGAAGGTGGGTGCCACGACGGTGCGTACCTGGAGCAGCTCGCCGGCGGTCCCGGGCCGCAGGAACCAGATGAGACTGTCGGCCCACCGGCCGACCAGTTCCCCGGCCGGGTCGGTCTCCACCGCGTAGCCCCGCTGGGTGAGTACGGTGGCGACCAGCTCATTGGTGAGTGGGCTCAGGGCGCCCGGGTAGCCGCCCAGGAGGCGGTCCGGAATATCCCCGGTCGGCGACGCCATACGGCATCCCTTCTGAGGCGAATATCACGACCGGCGGCGGATTCGCGTGCCGACGCGCGGACACGACCTGAAATAGCGGCGATCCGCCGGGTACCGCCGCTAGGTTGATGCTATGGCGGGCCGTACCTCTCAGGCGAGTCGGCGGCGCGGCGCGTCGCCGCGAGGCAGTACGAACAACCGTGCCCGGCAGCCGGCGAAGAAGCCCCGGGCTGCCGCCAAGCGTCGTCCGCCGGCCCGCACCAACCCGGCTGGCTCGGTGGGCCGGGCGCTCGGGGCACTGTGGATGGGTCTCGCGCACGGGGTGGGCTGGTCGGTTCGCGCCGCTGGCCGGCAGGCCGCCGCGGCCCGTGGCCTCGACCCCGAGCACCGGCGCGACGGCGCCGGGCTGCTGGTGCTCGGCCTCGCGCTGCTCAGCGGGGCCAGCATCTGGTTCGACAAGGCCGGACCGGTCGGGGAGCGGCTGGCCGACGCCGTACGGCTGTTTCTCGGTGCGATCGCCGTCGTGGTGCCGGTGCTGCTGATGATCGGTGCCTGGCGGCTGATGCGGGAGCAGACCGCCCCGGAACACCGGGGGCGGGGCCCGGTCGGCTGGGCGTCCATGCTGGTCGCTACGGCCGCGCTGCTGCACATCGGGCAGGAGCCGACCTCGCAGGAGCAGCGGGACTTCGCGGGTGGCCTGATCGGTGCGGGGGTGGGCAGCCTGCTGGAGCGGGCGGTAACCGCCTGGGTGGCCGTGCCGCTGCTGCTACTGCTCCTGGTCTTCGGGCTGCTGGTGGTCACCGCGACCCCGATCAACAAGATTCCGGAGCGGCTCGGTCTGTTGGCCGGCACGGTGGTCGGCACCACGGCGGGCGCGGAAGCCACCGAGGAGGCCGCGGCGGAGACCGGCAAGCCGGTGCGCAGGCGTGCGGCGAAGCGGACGCCGCCGCCAACGCCGGACCCGGATGACTTCGCCGATGATCTGGCGGGCGCGGATCTGCAGGAGACGCTCGTACTGCCCCGTAAGTCGTCGGCGAAGGTGCCGGCCAGTCGGAAGCCGGCGGAGCCACCGGAGCACTCGCCGCTGCCCACCCGGGCCGAGCAGCTCGCGTTGACCGGGCTGGCGGGCGACTACGCGCTGCCCCCGGCGACCCTGCTGGGCAGTGGTGCCGCCCCGAAGAAGCGCAGCCGGGCCAATGACGAGGTGATCGCCGCGCTGACCGGGGTGTTTGAGCAGTTCGACGTGGACGCCGCGGTCACCGGTTTCACCCGGGGGCCGACGGTGACCCGGTACGAGGTCGAGCTGGGCCCCGGCGTCAAGGTGGAGCGGATCACCCAACTCTCCCGCAACATCGCCTACGCGGTGAAGTCGCCGGACGTGCGCATCCTCAGCCCGATCCCGGGCAAGAGCGCGATCGGTGTGGAGATCCCGAACACTGATCCGGAGAATGTCGCCCTCGGCGACGTGCTGCGCTCCCGGGCGGCCACCAGCGACCACCATCCGATGGTGGTCGCGCTCGGTAAGGACATCGAGGGCGGCTATGTGGTGGCCAATCTCGCGAAGACGCCGCACATTCTCATCGCGGGGGCCACCGGCGCGGGGAAGTCGAGCTGCCTGAACTCACTGCTGGTCTCGATCCTGACCCGGGCCACCCCGGACGAGGTGCGGCTGCTGCTGATCGACCCGAAGCGGGTCGAGATGACCGGCTACGAGGGGATCCCGCACCTGGTCACGCCGATCGTGACGAACGCCAAGAAGGCGGCCGACTCGCTGGAGTGGGTCGTGCGCGAGATGGACATGCGCTACGACGATCTGGCCGCCAACGGGGTCCGGCACATCGACGACTTCAATCGCAAGGTTCGCAATGGTGAGATCACGGCTCCGCCCGGCAGTGAGCGGGAACTGCGGCCGTACCCGTACCTGCTGGTGATCGTGGACGAGTTGGCCGACCTGATGATGGTTGCCCCGCGGGACGTGGAGGACTCCATCGTCCGGATCACCCAGCTCGCCCGGGCCGCCGGCATCCACCTGGTGCTCGCCACCCAACGCCCGTCGGTGGATGTGGTGACCGGTCTGATCAAGGCCAATGTGCCGTCCCGGCTCGCCTTCGCGACCTCGTCGCTGGCCGATTCGCGGGTCATCCTGGATCAGCCGGGTGCGGAGAAGCTGCTCGGTCGCGGTGATGGTCTCTTCCTACCGATGGGTGCCGCCAAGCCGGTCCGGATCCAGGGCGCGTGGGTGACCGAGCGGGAGATCGCCGATGTGGTCCGGTTCTGCCGGGAGCAGCGGGAGCCGGAGTTCCGCGCGGATGTGCTCACCGTGGCCCAGGAGAGTAAGAAGAAGATCGACGAGGATATCGGCGACGACCTCGACCTGCTGGTGCAGGCGGTTGAGCTGGTGGTCACCTCGCAGTTCGGCTCCACCTCGATGCTGCAGCGCAAGCTGCGGGTCGGTTTCGCGAAGGCGGGTCGGCTGATGGATCTGATGGAGAACCGCGGCGTGGTGGGCCCGTCCGAGGGTTCCAAGGCCCGGGATGTCCTGGTGAAGCCGGACGAGTTGCCGGAGGTTCTGGTCGGCCTGCGCGGCGGCGGGGACTGACCGGGGCCGTCGTCCCGACGGGCTCGGCCGTCAGTGGTAGATCTTCAGGCCCACCACGCCGGCGACCACCAGCAGGAGGCAGAGGAGCCGGGGCAGGCTGGTTGACTCGTTCAACGCCACCATCCCCACCACGGCGGTACCGACCGCGCCGATGCCGACCCAGACCGCGTAGCCGGTGCCGACCGGGATCTCCCGGAGCGCGTAGGCGAGGCCGATCATGCTCAGGGCAGCCGTGACGGCGAAGACAATCGTGGGGACGAGCCGGCTGAAGCCGGCGCTGCGGTCGAGGGCGATGGCCCACGCGGTTTCGAGGAGTCCGGAGATCACCAACACGGTCCAGGCCATTTGCGGGACGGTAGCAGCTACCGGAGAGCGGAGCAGCGCGGTGAAGGTGATCTTCACCACTACGGCTGGAGCTAAACCTAGCTTTATCTTGCAGTATCGGTTTATGTCGCTGCTTCTCACTGACTCCGAGGTCGCTGCCGGGCTCGACGCCCCGACGACCGTCGCCGCCATGCGGGACGCGCTGCGCGCCGCCCACGACGGTCGACTGGTCGCCCCGCCCCGGGCCACCGCACCGCTGGACGGGGGCCGGATGGTGCTGACCGCCGGCCACCTCGTCGGTCAGTGGTACGGCTCCTGCTCCTACGACACCTTCGGGCTCCCGGGAAGCGAACCGGTGGTGGTGTTACACGACGCCGGCACCGGCGGGGTCCGGGCGGTCGCGGTCGGGACGGAGCTGAGCTCCCGGCGTACCGGTGGGTTGGGTGGGGTCGCCATCGACGCGCTGGCCCGCCCGGACGCGGCCACGCTCGGGGTGGTCGGCTCGGGCCGGCAGGCGTGGGCGCAGGTCTGGGCCGCCGCGGCGGTACGGCCCCTGCGGGAGGTGCGCGTGTACAGCCGCTCGGCAGCGCGGCGTACCGCCTTCGCCAACCGGATCCACGCCGAACTGGGCGTACCGGCGCGGGCAGTCGACTCCGCGGCGGCGGCCGTCGCCGGCCGGGACATCGTCGTGATCGCCACCTCCAGCACCACCCCGGTGGTGGCCGCCGCGGACCTCGCGCCCGGCACCCACGTGAACGCGGTGGGCTTCAAGCAGGTCGACCGGCACGAGTTCGGCCCGGATCTGCTGGACCGGGCCGAGGTGCTGGTCACCGACTCGCCGGCCCAGGCCGCCGGGTACGCCCCACCGATGCTCGCCGCCCTACCCCCGTACGCCGAACGGTTGCGCGACCTGGGCGCGGTCCTGGCGGCGGCGGTGCCCGGCCGGACCAGCGCGGACCAGATCTCCGTCTGCTGCGCCACCGGCCTGGGCGGTACCGAGCTGTTCCTGCTCGATCGCCTGGTCCGGGTGACCGCGACGGTCTGACCAACCGGTGCGGCTGTGTCGGGTTGACCCGGAGGGGAGCCCGTCGAGGCCGGCTGCTGGCGGTTGCCGGATGGTCAACCCGCGCCCGGTACCCTCGGATGGTGTCTGCCACCCCTCCCGCCCCCGCCGACGGCCGCCGCGTCGCCCTGCTGACCCTGGGCTGCGCCCGCAACGAGGTCGACTCCGAGGAGCTGGCTGCCCGGCTGCACTCCGACGGTTGGCAGGTGACCACCGACGGTGAAGGCGCCGACGTGGTGGTTGTGAACACCTGCGGATTCGTCGAGAAGGCCAAGCAGGACTCGATCCAGACGCTGTTGGCCGCCGCCGAAACCGGCGCGAAGGTGGTGGCGGCGGGATGCATGGCCGAGCGGTACGGGCGGGAGCTCGCGGAGAGCCTGCCCGAGGCGCAGGCGGTGCTGAGCTTCGACGACTACCCGGACATCTCTGATCGGCTCGGGTCGGTGCTCGCCGGAACCGCGATCGACCCGCACACCCCGCGGGACCGGCGCGAGCTGCTCCCGCTCACCCCGGTGCGGCGGGCGGAGGCGGCGGTGTCGGTGCCGGGCCACGGCACCCCGGCCACCGTGTCGCACTCCGGCACCCCGGTCCCTGTGCCGCACTCCGGCACGCGGTCCGCTCCAATCGAGGTGGACGAGCACACTCCGGCGCATCTGCGTCCGGTGCTGCGGCGTCGGCTCGACACCGGACCGGTCGCGTCGCTCAAGCTGGCCAGCGGCTGCGACCGGCGGTGTGCCTTCTGCGCCATCCCCGCCTTCCGCGGTGCGTTCGTCTCCCGTCCGCCGGAGGCGCTGCTCGCCGAGGCGGAGTGGCTGGCCAAGACCGGGGTGCGGGAGTTGGTCCTGGTCAGCGAGAATTCCAGCTCCTACGGCAAGGACCTGGGCGACCCGCGGGCACTGGAGAAGCTGCTGCCCCAGCTCGCCGCGGTGGACGGCATCGTTCGGGTACGGGCGAGCTACCTCCAGCCGGCGGAGACCCGTCCCGGACTGGTCGAGGCGATCGCCACCACGCCGGGCGTCGCCCCGTACTTCGACCTCTCCTTCCAGCACTCCAGCGAGACGGTGCTGCGGCGAATGCGCCGGTTCGGCTCCACCGACCGGTTCCTGGAACTGCTGGGCAGCATCCGGGAGCTCGCCCCGGAGGCCGGCGCGCGGAGCAACTTCATCGTCGGTTTTCCCGGCGAGACCCGGGCCGACGTCGCCGAACTGGTCCGCTTCCTGGAGGCGGCGCGGCTGGACGCGATCGGGGTGTTCGACTACAGCGACGAGGACGGCACCGAGGCCGCCGGCCTGCCCGGCAAGGTCACCGCCGCTACCGTCCGGCGTCGCTACGACCGACTCAGCGCCCTCGCCGACGAGCTCTGCGCGCAGCGGGCCGAGCAGCGGCTCGGCTCGACGGTGCAGGTGTTGGTCGACTCGGTCGACGGCGGCGTGGTGGAGGGTCGGGCCGCGCACCAGGCCCCCGAGGTGGACGGCTCAACCACCCTGGTCGCCCCAGCCGAGGGGGGCGCGGACCTCACCGCACTGCGCCCTGGTGACCTGGTGCAGTGCACCGTCACCGCTACGGAGGGTGTGGACCTCCTCGCCGTACCGGAGGCGATGATCTCGGCGGCGCCGGGCGTGGCGCGGTGACGGTGCGGCGGGGGGACACGGAGGGCGCGGGGCCGGAGCGGCGGCGGGACACGGCGGTGACCGGAGCGGCGGAGCCAGCGCCGGCGGCTACCCGGGTGCCGGTGCTCAACGCCGCCAACGCCCTGACGTTGCTGCGGCTGGTGTTGGTGCCGGTCTTCGCCGTCTCGGTGGTCGTCTCCGAGATGACTCACGTCGGCTGGCGGATCGCGGCCTGTCTGATTTTCGTCGGGGCTGCCTTCACCGACCTGGTGGACGGGTGGATCGCGCGCCGTTTCGGGCTGGTCACCTCGGTGGGTAAGGTGGCCGACCCGATCGCGGACAAGGCGCTTACCGGCGTCGCGCTGTTGTTGCTCTCCGCTTACGACCAGCTTCCGTGGTGGGTGACCGGAACGATCCTCTTTCGGGAGCTGGGCATCACCGCACTGCGGTTCTGGGTGATCCGGTACGGCGTCATCGCCGCCAGCCGGGGTGGGAAGATCAAGACGGCTCTGCAGACCCTCGCGATCGTCTGGTACCTCTGGCCCATGCCGGCGCCGCTGGACCTGGTCGGACCGTGGGTCATGGGTGCCGCGGTGGCGGTTACGGTGGTCAGTGGCATCGACTACGTGGTGCAGGCGCTTCGGCTGCGGCGGCCCGCGCGCTGACCAGGACCGGCGGGGGGAGAGCAACCATGGGGCTGGGAGCGGATGCCGAGCGGCCCGTCGAAGGCCCCGCCGCCAGCGTCGTGCACAGCCTGGCCCGGCGGGGGGAGACGCTCGCCACGGTCGAGTCGCTGACCGGTGGTCTGCTCGCCGCCACGATCGTGGAGGTCGCCGGGGTGAGCAGCGTCTACCGCGGTGGGCTGGTGGTCTACGCGACCGAGCTGAAGTCCCAGCTGGCCGAGGTGTCGGCGAAGCTGCTCACCGGGCGTGGTCCGGTCGACCCGGACGTGGCCGTGGCGCTCGCGCGGGGAGGTCGGCGGCGGTGCGCCGCCGACTGGTGCCTGGCTACCACCGGCGTGGCCGGGCCGGAGCCGCAGGGCGGCAAGCCGGTCGGCCTGGTGTACGTGGCGGTGGCCGGTCCGAGCGGCAGCGCGGTGCGCCGGCTGGAGCTGGGTGGAGGCCGTGAGCTCATCCGGTCCGCCAGTGTGGTGCAGGCGCTTCGGCTGCTGGCCGAACGGGTGGCCGGGGCGCCCCGCGATCCGGTCGATGGTGCGTAGCGATACCGAACGTGATAAGGTCGGCACTCTTTGTCGGCAGCGTTGCCGTTTGGTTGGCTTGCCGGCCCGCTGCCCGATTCGGCAGGCGGGGCGGTATGTCGGCCAAGCCGGCACCGGGTACGGTTGCGGGAAGGTTCCGGTGGTCGGGGCCCGGATTCCCCGGGTCGTCGAGACACGGAGTGTTCCTCCAGGGGAGGTGCGATGGTCCTGCTACGCCGCCTGATCGGTGACGCGCTACGGACACGCCGGCAGGGGCAGCACCGCACCCTGCGCGAGGTCTCCTCGGCCGCCAACGTCAGCCTCGGCTACCTCTCCGAGATCGAGCGTGGGCACAAGGAACCGTCGAGCGAGCTGCTGGCCGCCATCTGTGACGCGCTCGGCGCCCGCCTCTCCGAGCTGCTGCGTGAGGTGAGCGACACGGTGGCGCTCGCCGAGCAGATGTCGGGGGTGCTGGTGCCGGTCCAGGACGAGCCGACCGGGCAGCAGTCCGCCCCGGTCCCGGCCGCCAACCACGGCAAGACCGCCGGCCGGGCGGTCCGCCAGGTCTCCTCGGACGGCACAGTGTCGGTGCAGGTCCGCCAGGAGTCGCCGCTCAAGGCGACCCTGCACACCCGGGTTCGCGCAACGGACCGGGACGTGGTCTGCGCCGCCTGAGCGCGCGTAGGGTTGTCATGGCACCGTGGCCCCGCTGCGTTGTCGGCGGCTGCCCAAACTGGCATCCGCCTGCGACGATGGAGTCACTGCCGTCGCGGCCGGCCAGGTCGCGGCCGGCCGCGTTGCTAGTGAGGGGATACCGCGGAGATGGCGAACCCGTTCGTCAAGGGTTGGAAATATCTGATGGCGCTCTTCGGCACCAAACTCGACGAGCGTGCCGATCCGAAGGTGCAGGTCCAGCAGGCGATCGAGGAATCTCAGCGGCAGCACCAGCTGCTCGTCCAGCAGGCCGCCGCGGTGATCGGCAACCAGCGGCAGCTGGAGATGAAGCTGTCCCGACAGATGTCCGAGGTCGAACGGTTGCAGGGCAACGCCCGCCAGGCCCTGGTCCTGGCCGATCAGGCCCGCGTCCGGGGCAGCGTCACCGAAGCCACCCGCTACGAGCAGTCCGCCCAGGCGCTCGCCACCCAGCTGGTAACCGCGGAGCAGGCCACCGAAGACCTCAAGACCCTGCACGACCAGGCGCTCGGCGCGGCGGCGCAGGCGCGTAAGGCGGTCGAGAACAACTCGATGATCCTCCAGCAGAAGCTCGCCGAGCGGGCGAAGCTGCTCAGCCAGCTCGAGCAGGCCAAGATGCAGGAGAACGTGGCCGCATCGCTGGAGTCGATGTCCGCGATCACCGCCCCGGGTACCACCCCCACCCTGGACGAGGTGCGCGAGCGCATCGAGCGGCGCTACGCCAACGCGATGGGCCGAGCCGAGCTCGCCGGCAACTCGGTCGAGGGGCAGATGCTCGACCTTCAGCAGGCGGCTCTCGACGCGGCGGGTTCCGCCCGACTCGATCAGATTCGTGCCGGCATGGCCGGGGAACAGCTACGCGGCACGGCCGAGCGGCCTGCCGTCACCCGGTCCGAGCAGCAGGGTGCTCCGGTCGCCGACTCGGCCGCCGTGGCCCGGCTCGACGAGATTCGCTCCACTCTGGGCCGCGAACGCGGCACTGGGGACAGCACCGCCGCCGGCTGAGCGGCGCGGGTGGGGAGGCGACGTGGCGGACGAGCGGACGCGGTACTTCCGGCGGCTGGCCCGTCGGCGGCGTTCAGCTCGGCGGTGGAGCGTCATCGCCGGTGGGCTCGGCGCCGCCGCCGCGGTGCTGACGCCGTACGCCGGTCTGGGGTTGCCCGACGCGGCCTGGGCCGCCGGCGCGGGTGGAGCGATTGTGCTCGCCGCCTGGCGCTGGGCCGACCTGCGGGCGCTCGCCGCCCAGCCGGCGCCGCCGGCGCTGAGCCCGGACGAGGCGGCGGCCCAGTCGCGGGCCCGGCTGGTCGCGGCGGTGCAGCGCCTCCCGGCTGGCTCCGGCATGCTCGCCGAGGCCCGACGGGTACGGTCCCGGGTCGCGCTGCGCGGCACCGGCGCCGCCGAGCCGTGGGGTCGGCTGGATCGGGCCGGTTCCACCTTCGCCGGCCTGCGGGGCCGGCTGACCGGGCTGGCGGCGCCCGCGGTCGCCGAGGCCACCGCGGCCGACCACTCGCTGCGGGACCTCGCCCTCCGGGTCGCGGAGGTCGAACGGGCCATTCGGTTCGCGCCACCGGACACCCGGCCCTCGCTTGAGCAGGCCCGGACGGCCCTCGCCGACCAACTGCGCAACGGTGTCGAGGCGTACGAGCGGCTGGTGGCGGCCGCCGCGGGTTACGTGGCCGAGAACGTCCGGTCCGATGTCCAGGAACCGGCGGTGGCCCGGCTCACCGAGGCGACCGACCTGCTGCACGGTACGGCTTCGGCACTGGCGGAGCTGCGCGCCACCGACCCCACCTTCCGCGCCTCCTGAACCACGGGGCCACAGCTGCGGGCGGCGGTGGCGTTGCAACGGCACACGGATCAGCACCAGCTGGCGGTGGTGGGGCGGGATGTCAGTCCGGCGTCGTCACCACGATCGGGGTGGCGAACGGGGACAGTCCGACGACGTTGAACGCACGGATCCGGTAGTGGTAGGTGGTTCGGCGGGCCAGGCCGGTGTTGGTGAACCCCCGTCCATTCACGGTGAAGGTGGCGACGTCCCGGCTGAAGGCAGGGTCCGCGGCCCGCTGCACGGTGAAGCCGGCCCCGGACCCGACGGCTGCGCTCGTCGTCCAACCGAGGATGACCGTCGCCGTGTCCGGTGCGACCGCGGTGGCGGTGACAGTCACCGATTCCGGTGCCCCCGGCCGGGGCGGTGTGGTCACCTGAGCCACCGTGGACCAGGGGGAGGCCGAGCCGAGGTAGGTGGTGCGGACCCGGTAGTAGTAGCGGGTGTCCGGCGCCGCGGCGGTGTCCAGATGGGTGTCACCGACGCTGATGGCGGTGGTACCGGGCCCGCTGGTGAACGTGGGGTTGGTGGCGCGCTGCACGTCAACGCCGGTGGCGAAGGAGCGGTTGCGCCAGTGCAACCCCACCCGTAGCGGTGCGGCCGGCGGCACCGCCGCGGCCAGGCCGGTCGGTGCGGTGAGTTGCACCGATGCGGGCGCGCAGTTCGACCATGCCGAGCAGCTGACCGCGTTCTCCGTCCGGATGCGGTAGTGGTAGGTCACCCCGGGAATGACGGTGGCGTCGGTGTACCGGGTGGCGTCCGCGGCCACCGTGATCGTGGCGAGTCCATCGGTGAACGCCGGGTCGGTGGCGCGTTGGAGTTGGTGGCTGGTGGTGGGGGGCCGGTCGCCGTTGCGGGTCCAGGCGAGCAGGATCGCCGGCAGCGTGGTGGCCGATCCTGGTCCCGGTGTCGCGGTCAGCCCGGTCGGGGCCTTCGGGGCGACCCGCAGCACCAGCGGCCGGCTCAGGCCCTGGTCGCGGTAGCCGGCGAGCTGGCTGTGCCAGCGGTACTCCCAGCCCAGGTTGACCGGCTGGGTGCCCGCCGGGGCGGCCTGGCCGCCGCGCGACGCGCCTGGGGGGCGGACGTTCGCTGGTCGGCTCGGGTCCAGCGGGCGTACGCTGTCTGTGATCTTGAATGGGAGGGGCGGTGCGACCGGGCGCAGTGCCACCACCACATCCTCCCGTGGGTTGACCCGGACCACCTGTTTCCAGCCCAGCTCGTTCGGTGCCGGCGCGCGGAGCGTGCCGTCCCACCCGGCTCGGTTGACCAGTTGCAGGTCGACGCCGTCGAGGCGGACCGGCTGGGTGTGCCGACCCGCGCCGCGCAGCCGCCACAGCTGCACCTCGTCGGCGACCGGGTCCCCCGTTACCGCCGACTCGCCGACCGACACCACCTCGGTGGCCGGGTCGGTCGGGTCGAGTGGTGCCACGGCCGGGGTGGGTGACGCTCCCGGTGGTGGACCGACGCCGAAGCGGCCGGCGAGTCGGCCGTGCGTGGGCTCGAAGACCTCCCCGATGGCCTTCACCGCGAGCGGCAGCAGGACGGGGGAGGTGCTGCCGGCCGGGGCGAACGCGACCGTCGCAGCGTGTACCGGGACGATGGTCTCCCGGGCCGTGCGGGTGCCGAACGCCGCGTCGTAGGCGGGCTGCGGCACGACCGGTGGACGCTGGCTGGCCGAGTACGCCCGGGGTAGCCGCTCGCGGAGCCGGGCCAGGTCGTAGCGGGGCTTCGGAACGCCGGCCACCCGGAACAGCAGCAGGGTACGGGTGTTCGGCCCGTACCCGGGGCGGCTCGGTGGTGTCCCGCCCTCGGCGGTGTGGTCCGGGGCTTCGGTGTGGTGGTCATAGCGGGGGTCGAAGGCGGGGAACGGGGCCGGGGCGTCGTTGTAGAGGAGCACGGTGCTGCCGGGGGTGACGGTGGCGAAGTCGACCAGCACGTCGGCCTGCTCTCCGGGGGCGAGCAGCAGCGTGTGCCGGTCGACGTTGAGTACGGTGGGGTCGCGTCGGTCGTACCGGTAGGTCACCGGCTGGTTGGGGAGCACCGCGGGGGCCGGTAGGAGACCCCCGTCGTTGCCGATCTGCACCAGATCGGGGCCGGCGGCACCCGGATCCGGCACCCCGCCCTCCCGCCCGTCGGTCGGCCACCGGGAGGGCCGGCCGGGCATCGGCACCGCCGCGACCATCGGTATCTCGCCCGCGTTCGGGTCGGCCAGCCTGCCCTCGCTGTCCCACAGCGGGCCGGCGGAGCCCGCCTGGTAGAGCTGGAGGTTCAGGCTGCGGTCCAG
This sequence comes from Salinispora sp. H7-4, assembly GCF_013416675.1. Classification (NCBI taxonomy): domain Bacteria; kingdom Bacillati; phylum Actinomycetota; class Actinomycetes; order Micromonosporales; family Micromonosporaceae; genus Salinispora; species Salinispora sp. H7-4. The sequence continues at coordinate 17,612 of NZ_JABZED010000007.1, read as the reverse complement.
GCACGCGTTGAGGATGCGGAACCGGTAGGTGCGCGGCTCGACCGTCAGCCAGGGGTACGCGACACCGTTGACCAGTACCGTGTCGCCGTACGCGGCCGGCACCGCCGACGGGTGCGGTATGGCGGGTGCCATCGGTGGTTCCGCCGAGGCGTCGTCAACCGGGTCGTGGTGGGGGTTGGGGACCAGCTCCGGTCCGGCGCTGTCGGGCCCGCTGCCGGTTGGTCCGCTGCCGTTCGATCCGGTTGGGCTCGTCGCCACCAGTTCCCCGGCGGTTCGCGTCCACGGCCCGTAGTCCCAGCGCCCGGTTGGGTTGATGCCGTCGGCGCGGTAGGGGTTCTGCCGGGGTTGGTAGATGTGTGGGTGCCAGAGGCTGCCCCGCGCGCCCCAGCGGTCGCGGTCCCAGGTCGGGTCGGTGGCGGCCAGCTGACTGTCGTCGGGCACGAAGGTCTTGTCCTCGAAGACCAGCGGGATCTGGTCGGCGGGCAACACCCCCTCGGCGACCAGGCCATCCTCGGCGGGATCGGTGATCAGGTAGACGCCCACCTGGCCGGAGTAGCAGGTGAGCCGGGACAACCCGACGGTGTTGTCGTGGAATGCGAGCAGCCGCCCGCTCTGCTCGTTCGGGTAGTACAGCGTGGTGGCGCCCCGGCCCGGCGGCGGCATGTCGGGCACCGGGGTCAGCCCGGGCCCGGTGGGGTACGGGGTGATCTCGGTGGCAGGTGTGATCCAGTGCCAGGGGTTGCCGGCGCTGATCCAACCGGTCTGCGCGCCAGCGAGGTGCAGTACGGCCCGATTCTGCGGGTATGGTGCCGGCCCGGCGAGCGGCCCGGGGCCGGCGCCGTCGATGGTGGGGTCCACGGGGAGGAACAGTTCACCGGCCCGACCGGCAGGAAGCTGGTTGATGAACTTGACCCGTACCGGGCGGCCACGCCGCGCGATGATCACCGGGCCGAGGTGGACCGGGCGCTCCGGCGGGGTGACCGTGTTGTGCCCGGTCGAATCGGTACCGAGGTTCAGCTGTCGGTACCCGCGCAGGCGGGTGGCCGGCAGGTCCCGGTGCAGCTGTTGCGCGTACTCCTGAAGGCCGACTTCGTAGTAGTCGCAGCCCGGGTAGGTGATGGTGTCGGGTACGGCCACCGGCAGGCAACCGGGGTCGTTGCCCGCGCCGAGGGTGGGCAGCGGGTCGACAAACTTGCGGATGCCGGTGCCGGGCAGCACGTCGCCATCGTCGTCCACGGTCGGTAGCGGGCTGTGCGCGTGGTTCGGCACCCGGCCGAAACAGCGGGGCAGCGCCGCCGGGTCCAGCGCTGTCGGTGCCACCAGGTCCAGGGTTGGCGGCGGGTTGGCGGCCTCCGACGGCGGGCCCGCCGCGGCGTCCTGCGCGCTCCGTGTCGCCGGCACCACCGGGCCGTCGTCATCGGTGGCGTCTGGGTGGTTGGTGGCGGGTCGCTCGGCCCAGGGGATCCGGAGTCTGCGGAACAGGTCCATGGCTCTCCCGGCGTCGGGCGCGGCACCGACCACCTCGGTGTGGCGGTGGACGCGCGAAACGAACGGTATGTGAGCGCTCCACCGCAGCATGCGACCTGCGGGGGTGGGTTAGGAAGTGTCCAATCGTCCCTTTCTGAGACCGTCCGTCGCTTCGTCCGTGCCCAGCCCCGCGAGCAGGCGTAGCCCGTCCTCGCTGGGGCTGCCGGGGGCCGCGGACAGGACCAGCAGTTCCACCCCGGATTCGTCCGGCGGCATGAGGCTTTCCTGGTGCAGTTCCAGGAGTCCGACCAGCGGATGCCGGTATGTTCGGCCGCCGTGGGTGCGGGCGCGTACGTCCGCGCGGGCCCAGAGGCCGCGGAAGCGCTCGCTCCCCATCGCCAGTTCGCCGATGAGTGAGGTGAGGCGGGGCTCCTCGGGGTACTTGCCGGCAGCCAGGCGCAGGTGTCCGACCACGTTGAGCGTGCACGCCTCCCAGTCCGCGTACAGACCGCGTTCGTCCTCCTCGAGGAAGATGTGCCGGGCGGTGTTCAGGCCCGGCATCGGTAGGCCGTAGAGGAGCCGGGCGAGGCGGTTTCCGGCGAGCACGTCCAGGCGATGGTTCATGATCAGCGCGGGCGCGTCGGCTATCAGGTCGAGGATGCGGAGCAGCTCGGGCCGGACCCGCCCGCCCGGTGTCTTCGTGCGGTGGCGGCGCTGTCGGGCGAGCCGGTAGAGGTGCTCGCGTTCGGTCTCGTCGAGGCCGAGAACGCGGGCGAGCGCGTCGAGGACCTGGTCGGAGGGTTGGGTCGCGCGGCCCTGCTCCAGGCGTACGTAGTAGTCGACGCTGACTCCGGACAGGTGCGCGACCTCCTCGCGGCGTAGCCCCTGCACCCGGCGGTGCCGGTCGGTGGGGATGCCGACGGCCGTCGGGTCGACCCGGGAACGCCGGGTCCGCAGGAAGCCCGCGAGACTGTCCATCCTCCCAGTATTGCCGGGCCACGGCCGGGTGGGTGGTACTGCTGTTACCAGGATGTTCCGTCCGAGGAAGCGGCACCCCTGAATGTCGAGCGCCCCGGCGCCCAGGATCGAGATACCGACCTGAAGGGGAGCCCTCATGAAGACGCTGATCGTCTATGCCCACCCAGAGCCGAAATCGCTCAACGGCTCGCTGAAGGACCTCGCCGTCTCCACCCTGCGTACCGCCGGACACGAGGTGCGGGTCAGCGACCTGTACGCGATGAACTGGAAGGCGGTCGTGGACCGCACCGACTACGGACCCGACGCCTCCGATCGGCTGAAGGTCGCCCTGGACTCGGGCCGCGCCTTCGACGCCGGGACACTCACCCCGGACGTCCTCGCCGAGCAGGAGAAGCTGCTGTGGGCCGACACGGTCATCTTTCAGTTCCCGCTGTGGTGGTTCACCATGCCCGCGATCCTCAAGGGCTGGGTGGACCGGGTGTTCAGCTTTCACTTCGCGTACGGCGTCGGCGAGTACAGCGACACCAGGTTCGGTGACCGCTTCGGCGAAGGCACCCTGGCCGGCAGGAAGGCACTGCTGTCGGTGACCGCCGGTGGATCGGAGCCGCACTACTCTGACCGGGGGATCAACGGCCCCATCGAGGATCTGCTGTTCCCGATCCAGCACGGCATTCTCTACTACCCGGGTATGGAGGTGCTGCCGCCGTTCGTGCTGTACGGGGCCGATCGGCTGACCGACGAGGACTACCCGGACATCGCCAAAGCCTGGACGCAGCGCCTGCTCACCCTGGATTCGACCGAGCCGATCGCGTTCCGACAGCAGAACTCCGGCGACTACGAGATCCCCTCGTTGCGGCTGAAGGAGGGGCGGGAGCCCGGGGGCCGTACCAGCTTCGGGTTGCACCTGCGGGACTGACCGCCCTCGCCCACCGCCGGCTCGGCGGTCCGTTCAGCCGGGAGGTTGGGGTTGGCAGGTCGGGCACCTACCCATCCTCCCGCTCGGGCGGCCTCGACGCTGCCGGTCAACCGGCGGTGACGCGGAGTTGGTCGCCCGGCACCACCCCGAACCGGTCGGCGGCCCGCCCACCGTTGACCGCGACCGCGACCAGGCCGGCCGAGTCCACGTGCACCACCAGCCCTCCCGGCGGTGCGTCGTCGAACGTCCGGGCGTGCACCGCGGGCGCACCGACGTGGTCCGGGCCCGCTGGCCGCTGCGTGACCCAAAGTGCTTGGGGTAGCGGTTCCAGCAGGGCGCCCGTCGCCGCGAGCTGCACGTTGCCGAAGTGGTCCACGGTCAGCACCTCGGCGGTGAACCCGTCGGGCTCTGCGTGGACCAGCGGGGTGGGCAGCCGGACCAGGGTGCCCGGTTCGACGGCCGGGCCGGCGTCGGCGAGCGGCGCACCGAGCGCCAGCCGGGCCGCGACCGGCGCGAAGATGTCCCGGCCGTGGAAGGTGGCGGACAGCTGCGTTCCGAGCCAGTCCGGGTTCGTCAGCTCCACCGCGGCGCTCACCCCGCCGAGCGCCACCGCCGCGTCCAGCAGCAGCCCGTTGTCTGGTCCGACCAGCAGTCCGTCCCCGGCGGCGAGGGCGATCGCCCGGCGGGCCGTGCCCACGCCGGGGTCGACCACGGCGACGTGGACGGCCGCCGGCAGGTACGGCACGGTCTGCGCCAGCACCGCCGCGCCGCGCCGGACGTCGCCGGGTGGGACCAGGTGGGTCACGTCGATCACCCGGGCGGTGGGCGCCAGCCGGGCCAGCGTCCCGTGGCAGGCGGCCACGAAGCCGTCGGCGAGACCGTAGTCGGTGGTGAAGGAGATCCAGGGCGTCGGCGCCATGGAGGGAAGGCTAGCTGAGCCCACCGGTCGACCCAGGCACCCCGACGGACAGCACCGGGGCAGCCCGGAACCGGCGGACCGATCAGGCCCGGAGGCGGAGCCCGCGGGGGGTGGGCCGGAACCCCGCGGCGGTCAACGCGTCGTGCAGCGGTGACGAGCGCACCGCCTCGCCGTCGGCCCGTTCGACGGAGATCGTCCCGAGCGCTCCCCCCTGTACGGCGTCGGCGAGCGCCCTACCGGCGGTCGCCAGCAGATCGTTGTCGTCGGTGAAGGAGAGCAGCGTCCGACCGCCCCGCTCGACGTAGAGGACCAGGTCGCCGGAGACCAGCACCACCAGGGCGCCGGCCTTGCGGCCGGCCCGGTGTCCGGTCGGGGCGGCGCCGCCGTCCCCGGAGTCGACGACCCGTTCCGGCCAGGGCAACGCCGCGCCGTACGGGTTGGCGGGGTCGGTCGCGGCGAGGACCAGGGCCGGGCCCGCCCGGGCCCGCCCAGCGTCGGCCGGGTCGGCCAGCGCCCGCAGCCGGTCAACCGCCCCGGGTACGGCGAACTGCGCGGCCCCCAGCCCTTCCACGAAGTAGCCGCGACGGGTGGCGCCCCGCTCCTCCAGCGCGGACAGCACCGGGTAGACGGCGGCGTACCCGCCGGGCACCTGCTCCGCCGCGACCGCTCCCCGCGTCACCACGCCGTGCCGCTCCAGCAGTACGTCGGCGAGGGCCGCGGCGCGGCGGGTCGGGTCGGTGTCCCGTTCGGGCAGGCGTGACCAGCGGCCGGCGACGGTGGGTGGGCCGCTGCGGGACGGCAGGGCGACGCGGCCGGGCCGCCGGTAGCGGGTACGGGGTGTGGCCGGGCGGGCCCGGTGCGCCCCGCGACCGGCCAGCAGGGCCCGCAGTGGGGCGAGCGTGTCGTTGGTCAGGTGACCGGCCCACACCAGGTCCCAGACGACGGCGGCGAGTGCGGTGTCGTCGGTGGCGCCCAACCGGTCGGAGAGGGCACGGAAGAACAGCGCCTGTCCATCGTCGAGGGCGTCGAGTACCGCGTCGTGCAGCGGGGTGCGGGTCAGTGCCGCATCCGGCGGGGGAAGCAGCAGCGGGGCGGTGTCCGCGTACGCGAGCACGACCCAGCCGTCCCCGCCGGAGATCGCCCCGGAACCGGCCCACACCACCTCGCCGCTGGTACACAGCTCGTCGAGCTGGGCGGGGGAGTAGTCGGCGATCCGGGCCGGCAGCACCAGTCGCTCCAGGGCGGACCCGGGCAGGGCCAGCCCCTGCACCTGCTCCAGGGCGGCGGCCACCGCCGGCACCCCTCGCCCGGCCGCACCGACCTGTTGCCAGCGGGGCAGAAAGGTGGCCAGCGCCCGGGGCGGCACCGGCTCGATCTCCCGGCGCAGTGCCGCGAGGGAGCGGCGGCGCAGCATGCGCAGCACCTCGGCGTCGCACCACTGGGTGCCGACCGCGTCGGGGGCGAACTCACCGGCGAGTACCCGACCGGCGGCGGCGAGCCGGCGCAGCGCCCCCTCGACCACGGCTACTCCGAGCCCGAACCGGGCGGCGCAGGTGGCGGCGGTGAACGGCCCGTGCGTGCGCGCGTAGCGGGCGATGAGGTCACCGAGCGGGTCGGCGACCGGGGCCAGGTACGCCTCGGCCACGCCGACCGGAAGCGCGACACCCAGCGCGTCCCGCAGCCGGCCGGCGTCCTCGATTCCCACCCAGCGCTCCTCGCCGGCGATGCGGACCTGCAGCACCCGGCGGGCCGCGACCAGTTCGGTCAACCACTGCGCCGGTGCCCCCCGCTCGGCCAGCTCGGTGCTGCTGAGGTCGCCGACCATCCGCAGCAGCTCGACCACATCCTCGGCGTCGCGGGGGCGGCGCTGTTCGGTGCGCCACCGCAGCTGGCGTTCGGTTTCGGCGAGTACCGCCGGGTCGAGTAGCTCCCGCAGGTCGACCCGGCCGAGCAGCTCGCCGAGCAGGGCCGAGTCCAGGGCGAGGGCGGCGGCCCGCCGCTCGGCGAGGGGAGCGTCCCCCTCGTAGAGGAACGTCCCGACGTAGCCGAAGAGCAGCGACCGCGCGAACGGCGACGGCTGCGCCGTCTCCACCTCGACCAGGCGTACGCTGCGGGCGGCCAGGTCGCGCATCAGCGCGGCGAGCGCGGGCTGGTCGAAGACGTCCTGGAGACATTCCCGAGCCGCTTCCAGGGTGACCGGAAAGTCCGCGTACTCCCGGGCGACGTCGAGGAGTTGGGCGGCGCGCTGCCGTTGCTGCCAGAGCGGCTGTCGGCGGCGCGGGTCGCGACGGGGTAGCAGCAGCGACCGGGCGGCGCACTCGCGGAACCGGGCCGCGAACAACGCCGACGTGCCCACCGACTCCTCCACCAGCTGGGTGATCTCGTCGGGCTCGAAGACGACCGCCTCCGCGCCCGGCGGCTCCGCGGCGGTGTCGGGCAGGCGGACGACGATCCCGTCGTCGGCGGGGAGCACCTGGGCGTCCACCCCGTACCGCTCGCTGAGCCGGCGGCCGATGGCCAGCGCCCACGCGGCGTTGACCTGGGCGCCAAGGACACTGTGTACGGCGAGCCGCCAGTCACCCAGCTCGTCCCGGAAGCGTTCGACCACCACGGTCCGGTCGTCCGGCAGGCTACGGGTGGCCGCCTGCTGCTCCCGCAGGTACGCCAGCAGGTTTCCGGCTGCCCATTCGTCGAGGCCCCCGGCGCGCAGCGCGGCTACGGCGGTGTCGTCGTCGGTCCGCAGCAGGGTGCGGAGGCGGGCGCCGATGGCCCGGCCCAGCTCCACCGGGCGGCCCGGCTGGTCGCCCTTCCAGAAGGGCATCTTGGCCGCCTGGCCCGGTGCGGGGGTTACCAGCACCCGGTCCGGGGTGATGTCCTCGATCCGCCAGGACGAGGAGCCGAGGAGGAAGACGTCGCCGACCCGCGATTCGTAGACCATCTCCTCGTCCAGTTCGCCGACGCGCGCGGCCCGTTCCGCCCCGGCCAGGAAGACGCCGAACAGACCCCGGTCGGGGATGGTGCCGCCGCTGGTCACCGCGAGCCGCTGGGCACCGGGCCGGCCGGTCAGCAGGTCGGTGGCGCGGTCCCAGACCAGGCGGGGGCGCAGCTCGGCGAAGGCGGTCGACGGGTAGCGGCCGGAGAGCATGTCGAGCACCGCGTGCAGCGCCGAGTCGGGCAGTTCCGCGAAGGGCGCGGAACGGCGGACCAGGTCGGCCAGGTCGCTGACCTGCCACGGCTCGAGTGACACCATCGCCACGATCTGCTGTGCCAGCACGTCGAGGGGGTTGCGGGGGTGGTGCAGCTCCTCGATCGCGCCGGCGGTCATCCGTTCGGCGACCACCGCGCAGGCGAGCAGGTCTCCTCGGTGCTTGGGGAACACCACGCCCCGGGAGACGGCGCCGACCTGGTGCCCGGCGCGGCCGACCCGCTGGAGCCCGGCGGCGACGCTCGGCGGCGCCTCGATCTGCACGACCAGGTCGACCGCGCCCATGTCGATGCCCAGTTCCAGGCTGGAGGTGGCAACCACCGCCGGGAGTTGCCCGGACTTGAGGGATTCCTCGATGTGTTCGCGTTCGGATCGGGAGACGCTGCCGTGGTGGGCGCGGGCGATTACCGGCGGTGCTCCGGTCCCCGACCCGGCCTGTGCCATCAGCTCGGCCGGGGGTCGGGTGGCGGGCCCGGACCCGCCCGGCGGTGCGGTGCCGGTGAGCTCCTCGGCGGCCAGTTCGTTGAGCCGGGCGCAGAGTCGCTCGGCGGAGCGGCGGGAGTTGGTGAAGACGATCGTGGAGCGGTGCGCTCGGACGAGGGCGTAGACCCGCTCCTCCACCGCCGGCCAGATCGACGCGCGGCGGGGGCGGTCGAGGTCGGGCCCGGGCTGCTCCGGCTCGTCCAGGAGGGTCATGTCGGCGACCGGGACCTGGACGCCGATGTCGATGGTCTTGGCGGTGGGCGGGGCGACCACGTCAACCGGTCGGGCTCCGCCGAGGAAACGGGCGCAGGCGTCAACCGGCCGGACGGTGGCGGAGAGGCCGATGCGCTGGGCGGCGGTGGGTAGCAGCTCGTCGAGCCGTTCCAGCGACAGCGCGAGGTGGGCACCGCGCTTGGTGCCGGCCACTGCGTGCACCTCGTCGACGATGACCGTCTGCACGCCCCGGAGCGAGTCGCGGGCGGCGGAGGTGAGCAGGAGAAACAGCGATTCCGGGGTGGTGATGAGGACATCCGGCGGGGTCCGGGCGAAGGCGCGGCGCTCGTCGGCGGGGGTGTCGCCGGTGCGCATGCCGACGGTGATCTCGGGCGGGGTCAGACCCAACCGGGCGGCGGCCTGCCGGATGCCGGTGAGCGGGGTACGCAGGTTCCGCTCGACATCGACCGCGAGCGCCTTGAGTGGGCTGACGTAGAGCACCCGGCAGCGCTGCCGGGGCTGCGCCGGGGCGGGCTCGCGGGCCAGCCGGTCCAGCGACCAGAGGAACGCGGCCAGGGTCTTGCCGGAGCCGGTAGGGGCCACGACCAGTGCGTTACGGCCGGCACCGATGGAGCGCCAGGCTCCCGCCTGGGCTGTGGTCGGCGCGGCGAACGCGGCGGCGAACCAGCTTCGGGTGGCGGGGCCGAACGCGTCGAGCGCGGTGTTGTCGGTCGGGTGGGGCGCTGCGGTCGCGTCGCTGGCCTCGCCGCTTGTCGACCTGCCGCCCGCCTGGTTCGCCACGCCCCTATCGTGCCCCCACGGTACGACACGTATCCGAAAGCTGTGGCGTTCTGTCCGTCTAGACGTTAAAAGCATTGAATGTAACTATGGATTGCTTAAGTCTTAGTTAACTGCTTGATTGTGACCCACAACATAAAGTAACTTCCTCGCGATGTAGCGCGAGTGGAGGGCGGATGGCGGTCGAGAAGGCGCCCGCGGTGGCGTCGACGGCGAGTAGGCGGGCGGCCCGGGCTGGCACCGATGTGCTGATCCGGAAGGTCGACGGCCATCTCGCCGCCGCGGCCCGCGCCGGCCTGGCCGAGTCCGAGTTGGAACTCGCCGAGCGACTCGCCCAGGTGTTGCGCGAGCTGGTCGTCTCCACCGCCCGGGCCAGTGCCGCGGACCGGGGTCGAGTGCGCGCGGCCGTGCACTACTTCGTCCTGCGTCGGGAGAGCCGGGGGCGGTTGCTCTCGGTGCGCTCGCTGACCGCCGCCCAGCGGGTCGTCAACCGCGTCGTGCTCGACCTCGGGCGTCCGGACCTGCTGGTCGAGGCGCGTTGGGATTGGCCTCCCGGGAGCCCACCGCGCTGACTGCCCCCGAGGCCGCCACCCCGCTGGTTGCCTTCCGGGTCGGTTCACGTCTTGCCGTACGGGGAGTGTCAGGGCACGCTGGGATAGCGAAAGCTGTCAATGTTGTCCCCGATGTGCGGTCGTGCCCACCGGTGCGGCCCGCCCCGACCCGGAGGACCCATGAGACCCCGTACCCCTAGATCCGTCTGGCCAGCGGTGCTGGCCGTCATGGCCGCGACGGCGCTGACCGCCACCGCGGCCGCCGCTGCGCCGGTGCATCCCCGCCTCGCGCCGTCCTCGATCGCCGTGGACGCCCCGGACATCCCGCTGGCCAACGTGAAGGCCCACCTGACCCAGCTCCAGTCGATCGCCAACGCCAACGGCGGAAACCGGGCGCACGGTCGACCCGGCTACCTGGCCTCGGTGAACTACCTGCGGTCGCAGCTCGACGCGGTCGGCTACACCACCACCGTGCAGTCGTTCACCTACGCCGGTGCCACCGGCTACAACCTGCTCGCCGAATGGCCGGCGGGTGACCCGGACGCCGTGGTCCTGACCGGAGCGCACCTGGACGGCGTCACCAGTGGACCGGGCATCAACGACAACGGGTCCGGCTCGGCGGCCATCCTCGAGGTGGCACTGGCCGTACCGAGCAGCGGCTTCACCCCGGACAAGCGGCTACGGTTCGCCTGGTGGGGCGCGGAGGAGCTGGGTCTGCGCGGTTCCCGTCACTACGTGAACAACCTCTCGGGCGCGGAGCGCGACCGGATCAAGCAGTATCTCAACTTCGACATGGTGGGTTCGCCGAACGCCGGCTACTTCGTCTATGACGGCGACGACTCCGACGGGGTGGGTGCCGGCCCCGGGCCGGAGGGCTCCGCCGAGATCGAGCAGACCATCCAGGCGTACTACACCTCGATCGGCGTGACGACCCAGGGCACCGACTTCAACGGCCGCAGCGACTACGGGCCGTTCATCGCGGTCGGCATCCCGGCCGGGGGCACGTTCACCGGCGCGGAGGGCATCAAGTCCAGCGCCCAGGCGGCGCTCTGGGGCGGGACGGCGGGACAGGCTTTCGACCCCTGCTACCACCGTTCGTGCGACACCCTCTCCAACGTCAACGACACGGCGCTGGACCGCAACGCCGACGCGATCGCGTACACGGTGTGGGAGTTGGCCCAGACGTCCCCGCCGGGTGAGACGGTCTGGAGCGACACCTTCGAGACCGCCACCGGCTGGGTCGTGGACCCGGCCGGCACCGACACCGCCACCACCGGGGCCTGGGAACGCGGCGACCCCGCCACCACCAGCAGTTCCGGGACCACCCTCCAACTCGGCACCACGGTGAGCGGTAGCTTCGACCTGGTGACCGGCGCGGCTGCGGGCAGCGGTGCGGGCAGTCACGACGTCGACGGTGGGGTCACCACGATCCAGTCCCCGGCGGTCAGCCTGCCGTCGACCGGCGCGCTGACCCTCAGCTTCTCCTGGTACCTCGCCCATCTCAGCAACGCCACCAGTGCCGACTACCTGCGGGTCCGGGTGGTGGGCAGCAGCACCGTGACGGCGTTGAGCGTCACCGGCACGGCGAGCAACCGGGCTGGGTCCTGGCAGGTAGCCAGCACGGATATATCATCTCTAAGCGGTCAAACAGTACGAATCCTGATCGATGTGGCGGATGCCAGCAACCCGAGCCTGGTGGAGGCCGCCGTCGACGACGTCCGGATCACCCAGAGCTGACCGTACGCCGGAAGGGTCCGGGTCGCCGAGACCCTTCCGGCACCGCCAGCGGACTTTCAGGTACTCCCGATAAAATAGGCACATGATCGACTCGTCTGCCCAGGAGGGCAGCAGTAGCGAGCCGGGTTATGCCCGGCTACCCCTGGCCCCGACATCGACGGGAGCCCTGAAGCTCCCGTGTTGATCGTCGTTGGGCTCCTCTTCATCGTTGTCCTCACCGCAGCCACCGGATACTTCGTGGCCCAGGAGTTCGGCTACGTCGCCGTAGATCGGGGCAAGCTCAAGCAGCGTGCCGCCGAAGGCGACAAGGCCTCGGCCCGGGCCCTGGAGGTGACCGGGCGGCTGTCGTTCATGCTCTCCGGCGCACAGCTCGGCATCACGGTCACCGCACTGCTGGTCGGCTACGTCGCCGAGCCGTATCTCGGCGCCGGCCTGGCTGATCTGCTTGGGTTGTCCGGAATGTCTGACCAGGTCAGCGGGCCGCTGTCCGTCGCGTTCGCGCTGCTCATCGCCACCATCGTGCAGATGGTGCTGGGTGAGTTGGCGCCCAAGAACCTCGCCATCGCCCGCCCCGAGGCGCTCGCTCGGGCGCTCGCCGGCTCCACCCTGATCTACCTCAAGGTCGCCGCTCCAGTGATCAAGCTCTTCGACCGGGCCGCCGTCCGGCTGCTCCGCCGGGCGGGGGTCGAGCCCGTCGAGGAGCTGCCCAGCGGGGCCACCCTGGAGGATCTGGAGCAGATCATCGCCGAGTCCCGCGAGGGCGGGCACCTGACCGCGGAGATGTCCACCCTGCTGGACCGCGGATTGGATTTCCGTCAGCTCACCGCCGGGGAAGCCATGGTGCCCCGGGTCGACGTGCACACCGTCCGCGCCCACGAACCGGTCAGCCGCGTCGTCGAGCTACTCGAGACCGGCCGTTCCCGGTTCCCCGTCCAGGGGGCCGAGGGCGTTGACGACGTGATCGGTGTGACCGGCATCGCCGACGTGCTCGGCGTACCGTTGGAGCGCCGAGCCACCACCCCGGTCGGTACGGTGGCCGTTCCCCCGCTGCTGGTGCCGGAGACCCTGCCGTTGCCGACGGTGCTGGACCGGCTGCGCTCCAGCCACCGGCAGCTCGCCTGTGTGGTTGACGAGTACGGCGGCTTCGCCGGCGTGATCACCTTGGAGGACATCGCCGAGGAGCTGGTGGGGCCGATCCGCGACGAGGATGATCCGCCGGAGCGGACACCGACCCGACAGCGCGATGGCTCCTGGGTGGTGCCGGCCCGCTGGCGGATCGATGAGGTCGCCGACAGCACCGGCATCTCGCTGCCCGTGGCCCCGGAGTACGACACGCTCTCCGGGCTGGTCATGCGGGAACTGGGCCGGGTACCCGAGGTCGGCGACCAACTGGAGGTCGCCCTGCCGGCAGACGGGGATGAGGCGGCGGCCAGCCCCCGGGCGCTGGTCGAGGTGCTCGTGGTTGACCGGCACGTCGCCGACTCGGTCCGGCTGCGCCTGCAGGAGTCGGAAGACCAGCCGGAGGTGCAGGCATGAGCGTCGGTGTTGCCCTCACGGCCTCGGTGGTCCTGCTGGCGTTGAATGGGTTCTTTGTCGCCGCCGAGTTCGCCCTCGTGGCGAGCAAGAGTTACCGGCTGGAGCAGGCCGCCGCCGGTGGTGGCCGGGGTGCCCGGGCCGCGTTGGACGGCGTACGCGAACTCTCGCTGATGTTGGCCGGCGCGCAACTCGGCATCACGCTGTGCACGCTGGGGCTGGGTGCGCTGGCCGAACCGGCGATCGAGCGGCTGCTCAGCCCGCTGCTGTACGCCGTGGGCCTGCCCAGCGCGGCGAGCCACGTGATCGCGTTGATCTTCGCGCTGAGCCTGGTGACCTTCCTGCACCTGGTGGTGGGGGAGATGGCGCCGAAATCATGGGCGATCACCGACGCGGAGCGGTCGGCGACGTTGTTGGCGCTGCCGTTCCGTGCCTTCGCCCGGGTCGCCCGGCCGGTGCTGTCGGCGCTGAACTCCCTGGCGAACGGCATCCTGCGGCTGGTCAAGGTCCAACCACAGGATCAGCTCGCCCAGGTGCACGGCCCGGAGGAGCTGCGGCTGCTGCTGGAGCAGTCCCGCGAGCACGGGCTCCTCGGTGCCGAGCAGCACGAGTTGCTGACCAGCATGCTCCAGCTGCAGGGCACCACCGTGGCGCAGGTGATGGAGCCGTTCGACCGGATCGTCACCGTGCGACGGGACGCGAATGCGGGCCAGATCGAGCAGGTCAGCCGCGACAGCGGGCGGTCCCGCCTGGCGGTGCTCGACGAGGCCGGTGACGTGTGCGGGCTGGTGCACGTACGGGAGGCGGTGCGGGCCGCGGCCAGCCGCCCGACGGCGATGGCCGAGCAGCTGATGACGACCGCGTTCACCCTGCCCTCGTCCGCCACAGTCACCGAGGCGGTGGCGGCGATGCGGGCCCGGCGTTCCCAGCTGGCGTTGGTCCGCAACGGTGGGGGGCCGACGAGGCCGGTCGGGTTTGTCGCGCTGGAGGACCTGCTGGAGGAGGTCATCGGCGAGTTCGACGACGAGACGGACCAGGTTCCGCGGGGACGGCGGTTGCGCTGACCTGGTCTGGGTAACCGGGGCCGGTGCGGTTGACGGGGGTGTCGCCGGAGTCCGGTCGGACGGGGCTGACCGTCCGGACCGCGCTGGCCAACCCGAGCACCCGCCCGGGCCTGTTGCTGCCGGGGCGGGTGGTCGTCAGCGCCGGCTCGGTGGACGTTCCGGTGCTGCATGTCCGGCTCGGCCTGGTCACGTCGGCCGAGCCGGACGACCCGGAGGCGCCCCGGCGGCTGGTGCAGTTCCATCAGGTGGAGATCGCCACCGGGTTCGTCCTGCGCGCCGGGCGGGCCCGCAGTATTCCGTTCTCGTTCCCGCTGCCCTGGGAGACCCCGGTAACGGTGGTCGGCGGAGCGCCGCTGCTCAGCCTGCGGATGGGGCTGCGTACCGAGGTGGCGATCGAGCCCGGGCTGGATCAGGGTGCGATGGTGCCGCTCTTCGTGCACCCGCTGATCGCCCAGGCGCACATTCTCACCACCCTGGAGATGCTGGGGTTCAGCCTGCGGCAGGCCGGCTCGGTCGCCGCGCGGTTGCCCGGGGTCGAGCAGCAACTCGCGCTGCACCAACGGCTGGGCTACTGGGTTGCGCCGTTGTATTCCGGACCGATCACCGAGCTGGAGGTGATCTTCATTGCCAACTCCGCCGGTCTCGAAGTGCTCCTCTGGTGTGATCGTCGACTGGCGCTGGCCGGGATCACCCACCAGAGCATCAGCCGGTTTCGGATCTGGCATCACGGCGCCGAGCGGCGGGACTGGGTGTCGACCGTGGACGGGTGGCTGCGGAGCGCGATCAACCGGCACGCGGCGATGGCGGCGCACGCTGACTGGTCGGCCCCGATCAACGAGTCCGCGCATGTGAGCCGACCTCCGGACGCGCCACTGCCGCCGGGATTCGGGCTGGGCGGCACGGCCGGGGGCCCGGGCGTCGGCGGCGGCGGTGGCGGTGGCGATGGCACGTGACCCGGGGTGGGTCAGCCGGTGGCGAGTTTCAGACTGAAGCCGAGGAAGAGCGCGCCAACCGTGGTCGTCCCGCCCGCGGCCAGGCGGCGGCGTTGGTGGAACTGGGCGGCCAGGAAGGTGCCCGCGAAGATCAGTATGGTCAGGAAGAGCGCGCTGATGAGCTGCGCGATCGACCCGAGCAGCAGGAACGACAGCGCCGGCCAGGGGTAGTGCGGGTCAACGAACTGGATGAAGAACGAGACGAAGAAGAGGATCGCCTTCGGGTTGAGCAGGCTGATCACCAGGGCCCGGCGGAACGGGCTGCGTGGTGGGGCGGGGGCGTCGGCGTCGAGAGGTCGCGGTGCGGCCGGGTCGTGGCGGGTCCGCCACCGCTGCCAGGCCCCGCGCAGCATCCCCAGGCCCAGGTAGCCCAGGTAGGCGGCGCCGGCATATTTGATCACCAGGAAGAGCGGCGGGTACGCCTGGAGTAGGGACGCCACCCCGGCGGCCGAGAGGATCATCAGGACTCCGTCGCCCACGAACACCGCACTGGCCGCGCGGTAGCCGGCTGCCACGCCGCGGCGGGCGGCGGTGGAGAGCACGAAGAGCGAGTTGGGTCCGGGCAGCATGATGATCGCCACGGTGCCCAGCACGTACGTCCAGATGTCGGTGATCCCCAGCACGCCGGACATCATGCCGGTGCCGACACCACCGGGGCGAGTCCCTTTCCCGTCGCTGGTCTGTGTCGTTGGCCACCGCGAGGGCCGGGCATGGGCTGTGCGAACGGTCAGGCTGCCGAGTCGAGTGGCTGGCGGCGGCTACCGACGATGTCGGTGAGGTTGGTGAGTAGCGCGGCGGTGACGATGCCGAACTCCACGACGAGCGCGTAGCGAAGGGCGGTTGGCCAGTGTCCGTTGTTGGCCCCGACCGAGCCGAGCAGGGTTGCGGTGATCGCCGCCAGCCCGATCGCGGCGCCGACCTGCCGCATGGTCCGGTACATTCCGGCGGCGCTGCCGGCCTCTCGCCGGGGCACCTGCGCAAGAGTCAGGGTGTTGTTCGGTGTGATCACGAGGCCGCTACCGACGCCGGCGAGGAGCAGCGGGAACGAGTTCAGGACCGAGAAGGTCGTCCCGGCAAAGCTGGTGAGGGCGGTCATCAGGGCGAGGCTCGCCAGGACGGTGAGTAGCCCGACGGCGATCAGCCGGCGGCCGAGTCGTTCGACGTGCCGGCCGCCGAGCAGCGCGCCCAGCGCGGAACCCACCGCGAATGGCGCGATCGTGAGCCCGGTGTGCAACGGACTGCGGTGGAGACCGTACTGCAGGTGCAGGCTGAAGATCAGCGGCAGCGAGGTGAAACCGGCGTAGTAGAAGAAGCCGAGCAGCAGCCCCAGGCGGTAGGTCCGATGGGTGAGTAGGCGAAAGTCGAAGACCGGCGGGTGTCGCCGCGCCGGGGAGGTCTCCCAGGATCGGAAGGCGAAGAGGATGCCGATCCCGGCCGGCAGCAACAGCCACGGCAGCAGCCCCGGCCACTGCTCCCGCTGTAGCGCGGGCAGGAGCACCAGCATGATTGCGGTGCCCAGCAGCAGCGTGCCGATCAGGTCGGGTCGGTGATCTGTCTCGCCGCTCAGCGGTCTCGCTGGAAACAGCCGCCAGACGAGCACCGCCGCGACGACGCCGATCGGGACGTTGCCGAGAAAGACCAGCCGCCAGCCGTTCTCCACCCCACCGAGAGCAATGATCAGCCCGCCGACCACCGGTCCGATCGCGGTGGCGACGCTGGCCGTGGCACCGAGAACCCCGAACGGGCGGCCCCGCCGCCTGGGGTGGAACAACTCCTCGACCAGGGCCGTGAGCTGGGGAACGAGGACACCGGCTGCGGCACCCTGCGCGAGCCGGGCGACGACCAGCGCGGTGCCGGAGCCGGCCGTTCCGGCAACTGCGCTGGCGACGGTGAACAACGCGAGGCCGAGGATGAGCGCGTGGCGCCGCCCTTTGGCGTCACCGAGTCGTCCGGCGGGGACGAGCGCGAGCGCGAACATCAGCGAGTAGCCCGAGACGATCCACTGGACAGCACCGTTGCCGGCGCCGAGCGTGCGTTCGATCGAGGGCAGCATCACGTTGATGACGCTCAGGTCGAAGAAGCTCAGGAAGGAGACGACTGCCGCGATGGCGATGATCCGCCACCGTCGGGTGTGCCCGGCTCTCCCCGGGGCGTCCGACTGCGACATCCACCCCCGCCTGATCGTGAAATGACCGCTTCGTGCTCATCGAAGGTAATGCGGGATATCACCGGAAACCGGGGGTGTAGCTAAAGATCTTGAACGTCCGGCATCGGCATGTCAGCACCTGTTCGCTGCGTTGTTACCGCTGGGGCCCGTGTTTCGTGGTGGGTGACCGGCACGATGACGGTGGCTTGCGCTGGCATTGGCGCGGACCGCTGATCATTCTGGTGTCTACCCGGGAGTTGCTCGTGCGTAGGAAATGGTGGAGTCGGGCGCTGGCCGTGGTGACGGCGGGTGTGGTGGTCGGTGTGGCTCCGACGGTGGCGGGGGCCAAGGCCACGGCCGAGGCCACGCCGATTGCGGGGTCGGCACTCGCCCAGACCGTCGAGTCGGGGCCAGCGCACACCATTGAGCAGGTGCGGAAGCAGTTCCTGCGGCACGGTCCGGGTGCTGAGGTGCTGGTGGTGGCGCACCGCGGGCACTGGCGCTCCGCACCGGAGAACTCCCTGAAGGCGATCAGGTCCGCGGTGAAGGCGGGCGCGCACGTGGTGGAGATCGATGTCCGGCGTACGGCTGACGGGCATCTGGTGTTGAT
>NZ_JABZED010000006.1:139657-329008 GCF_013416675.1 Salinispora sp. H7-4 | reverse complement strand
GCCGTCCTCGTTCCCGCGGGACCCGAGGTCACCTCACGAACGGCGACTGCCGTACTAGGACCAGCGGGCTATCGGGCACTCGCCGACCACCGCTGTTCCCGGCCCGCCTCGCCCACCAGGGTGACGGCTGGGTCGTCTCGCACGTCACGTTGCCGATCCCCGGGGCTGCCCAGGACGCCGCCATGGGAGGGTTACCCCATGGCTACCGCGCCTCGCGTCCGAGCGCCCGAACTGAAGGGCCGCCGCTGGCTGAACACCGGCGGACGACACCTGACCCTGCCGGACCTTCGAGGCCGCATCACCGTCCTCGACTTCTGGACCTTCTGCTGCATCAACTGCCTTCACGTGCTCGACGAGCTACGCCCCATCGAGCAGAAGTACGCGGACGTGCTCGTGGTCATCGGCGTCCACTCGCCCAAGTTCGAGCACGAAAAGGACCCGGACGCCCTGGCCGACGCCGTCGAACGGTACGGCGTGCACCACCCGGTGCTCGACGACCCCGAACTGAACATGTGGCAGCAGTACGCCGCCCGGGCCTGGCCGACCCTGGCCGTGATCGACCCCGAGGGGTACGTGGTGGCCACGATGGCCGGCGAGGGACACGCCGAGGGCCTGGTCCGGCTGGTGGACGACCTGATCGCCACCCACGAGGCCAAGGGCACCCTGCACCGGGGCGACGGCCCGTACGTGCCACCCGCCGAACCGGAGACCACGCTGCGCTTCCCCGGCAAAGGCGTCGTACTCGACAACGGGAACCTGCTGGTGTCGGACTCGGCCCGGCACTCCCTCGCGGAGCTGGCCCCCGACGGCGAGACGCTGCTGCGCCGGATCGGCACCGGCGCGCGCGGTCGGGCCGACGGGCCGGCCACGGCCGCCACCTTCGCCGAGCCGCAGGGGCTCTGCCTCCTCCCGGCCCACGTCTCCCGGCTCGTCGGCTACGACCTGGTCGTCGCGGACACCGTCAACCACCTGCTGCGCGGCGTACGCCTCGACACCGGCGAGGTGGTCACCGTTGCCGGCACCGGCCGGCAGTGGCGTTCCACCGTGGATGACCACGCCCACGACGCCCGCTCGGTCGACCTCTCCTCCCCCTGGGACCTGGCCTGGTACGACAACCGCCTGGTCATCGCCATGGCCGGCATCCACCAGCTCTGGTGGTTCGACCCGGTGAAACGCACCGCCGGCATGTACGCGGGCAGCACCGTCGAGGCCCGCAAGGACGGCCCGCTGGCCGAGGCGTGGCTGGCCCAGCCCTCCGGCCTGTCGGTCTCCGCCGACGGCAGCCGGCTCTGGGTGGCCGACAGCGAGACCAGCGCGGTCCGCTACGTCGAGAACGGCATCCTGCACACCGCGGTCGGGCAGGGGCTCTTCGAGTTCGGGCACGTTGACGGGCCGGCGGCGCAGGCGCTACTCCAGCATCCGCTGGGGGTCTGCGCGCTGCCCGACGGGTCGGTGCTGATCGCCGACACGTACAACGGGGCGGTCCGCCGCTACGACCCGGAGACGGACGCGGTCGGCACGGTCGCCGACGGGCTCGCCGAGCCGAGCGACCTGCTACTCACCCCGGACGGCGGGGTGCTGGTCGTGGAGTCCGCCGCCCACCGGCTGACCCGGCTCGCGCCGGGCGCGCTCACCGCCGCCGGGGCCAGCACGGTCGACGGCCCACGGCACCGCGCCGAGCGGAGACCGACCGAGCTACGCGCCGGCGAGGTGACCCTGGAGGTCATCTTCACCCCGGCGCCCGGTCAGAAGCTCGACGACAGCTACGGACCGTCCACCCGGCTGTTGGTCACGGCGTCCCCGCCGGAACTGCTGCTGACCGGCGCGGGCACCGGCACCGAGCTGACCCGCCAGCTGGTGCTCAACGACTCGGTCCCCGAGGGGGTGCTCCAGGTGACCGCCCAGGCGGCGACCTGCGACGCCGACGTGGCGCACGCCGCGTGCCACCTGACCCGACAGGACTGGGGCGTGCCGATCTGGGTGGTGGACGACGCCGCCGACCGCCTCCCGCTGGTGCTCCGCGGCATCGACGCCGGAACCGGCGCGGGCACCGGCACTGGCGCAGAACCCGGCACCGGAGCTGGCGCGGGACCCGGCACCTGAACCGGGACGCGGGGGTTCCGCGACGCTGCTACGCCCGCTCCGCACCTCCCGTGAACGGGGCGAGCGGGACCCCCGCGTCGACCAACACGGCGCGAATCAGCTCGGCGCAGCGCACCGCACCGGGGGTGTCGCCGTGCAGGCAGATCGACTGGACCGGGCTGGGAATCACGGTGCCGTCGACCGCCACCACCGCCTGCTCGGTCGCCATCCGGAGCGCCTGCTGGGCCATCTGCTCCGCGTCGGTGACCAGCGCGTCCGGGGCACCCCGGGGCACCAGCCGGCCGTTGGGCTGGTAGCCCCGGTCGGCGAAGCCCTCGCTGACCGCCCGCAGCCCGGCCCCGTTCGCGAGCTGGGCGAGCACCGAGCCGGACGGGCAGAGCAGGGAAAGCTGGTCGTCGTATTCGGCGACCGCGGCGACCACCGCCGCCGCCTGCGACTCGTCGTGGGTGACAGCGTGGTAGAGCGCGCCGTGCGGCTTGAGGTAGCGGACCCGCGTCCCGGCGACCCGGCAGAATCCGTCGAGCGCACCGAGCTGGTAGATGACCTCGTCGCGCAGCTCGGCGAACTCGTACGCGATGTGCCGGCGGCCGAAGCCCACCAGGTCCCGGTAGCTGACCTGGGCGCCCACCATGACTCCCCGCTCGGCGGCCCCGGCGCAGACCCGGCGCATGGTGACGGCGTCGCCGGCGTGGAAGCCGCAGGCGACATTGGCGGAGGTGACCAGGTCCAGCAGCGCGGCATCGTCGCCGAGCCGCCAGACGCCGAGGCCCTCACCGAGATCCGCGTTGAGGTCCATAGAACCTCACCGTAGTCCCTGGCCGGGCCTGCGCGAGCGGGGTCACGTCAACCACCACCCCGACCACCGGGTACCCCCCGGTGGTCGGATGGTCGGCGAGGAAGACCAGGGGTTGGCCGTCCGCCGGCACCTGCACCGCCCCGAGTACGAGGCCCTCGCTGGGCAGTTCCCCCGACACCGCGCGGGGCAGCGGTGCCCCGGACAGGCGAGCGCCGACGCGGTTGCTGACCGGGGTCAGGGTGTACGCCGTACCGAACAGCCGGTCGAATGCGGGTGCGGTGAACCAGTCGGCGCGTGGGCCGAGGCGCAGCGCCAGCCGTACCTGCTCCGGTGCCGGCACGGTCGGGGTGACATCGACCGGGGCGGGCGGCCCGGCCGGCGCGCCCACAGGGAGCCGGTCGCCGTCGTGCAGCGGGGGCGGGCCGAGCCCGGAGAGGGTGTCGGTGGCCCGGCTGCCGAGCACCGGTTCGACGGCGATCCCGCCGGCGACGGCGAGCCAGGACCGCAGCCCGCTGCGGGGCGGACCGACCCGCACCGCCGCGCCCGCCGGGACCGCGAGCGGCCGCCCCACGTCGCCGGGACGCTCACCGACGTGGACGGGGGCGTCCGCCCCGGTCACCGCGACCGTGGTGGCGCGGCGAAACCGCAGCTCACACCCGGTCAGGGTGATCTCCAGGCCGGCGGCGCTCTCCGGATTGCCGACCAGCCGGTTGGCCAGCCGGAGCGCGCCCGGGTCGAGGGCGCCGGAGCGCGGTACGCCGAGGTGCGCCCAGCCGGGCCGGCCGAGATCCTGCACGGTGGTGAGCATGCCGGCCCGCAGCACCTCGACCACGCCGCCGCTGCCGGCTACGGGCGCGTTGGGTGGCTGCGGCCCGGCGGGCCGGGTGCCGGTCATGCCGGTACCAGCCGCACCCGGGTGCCGGGCGTGAGCCGGGCCGGTGGGTCGGCGTGCACGTCGAACAGGGGCAGGTCGGTGTGGCCGACGAGCAGCCAGCCGCCCGGCGAGGCGGTCGGATAGATCCCGGCGTACGGACCGGCCAGCGCGACGGAGCCGGCCGGGACCCGGGGGCGGGGGGTCGGCAGCCGGGGCACGGCCAACCCGACCGGCAACCCGGTCAGGTACGCGAAGCCGGGCGCGAAACCGCAGAAGGCCACCCGGAACTCGGTGTCGATGAGCCGGCGTACGACGGTCGGCACGGCGACGTCCCAGTGGCCGGCGACGGTCGGCAGGTCCGCCCCGTCGTAACGCACCGGAACCTCGACAACGTCGGTGCCTCCACTACCGGTGCCCGTGCCGCCGGTGCCGACGCTCGGGGCGGCGATGCCAGTGCCCTTGTCGGCGGTGCCAGTGCCCTTGTCGGCGGTGCCGACGGCAGCGGTGCTGGGGGGCGGGTCCCAGGTGCCGAGGAGTGCGGCGGTGTGGGCCGGGTCGGTGAGGCCGTCGAGCAGCACGGTGCGGGCCGCCGGAATGATCTCAACCGCGTCCAGGTCGCCCCGCTCCCGGCGTCGCCACAGCTCGGCTCGCCACGCCTCCACCTGGTCGGCGTCGGAACAGTCGAGCAGCAGGGCGTACGCCCCGACCGGCCGGATCCGCATCCCGCCATCTTTCCGGACCATGCCAGGTTCCGGAACAAGCCGGTGCCGGGTGGCCCGCTGGCGCTGCCGGACGCCCACCCGCTCGGCCACCAGTTACGTGACCATCGGCACTACCACCAGGTAACCTACGGCGTCGTAACCTGTTGGCGTGACCTCCTCCGCACCAACCCGCCTCAAGCCGAGCGACCTCGGCAAGCCCCGGATGCGCGGCTGGCTGCACGCGTACGCGTTCTTCGTCGCCATTGTCTGCGGGATCGTCCTCTGTTCCATCGCCGCCGCCCGCTCCGGCTGGTCGCCGCTGGTCAGCACCCTGATCTACAGCCTGACCGTCTGCGGGCTCTTCGGCACCAGCGGGCTCTACCACCGGCGGGTGTGGTCCGAGCGCGGCTTCCAGGTCATGCGGCGGATGGACCATTCGATGATCTTTATCTTCATCGCTGGTACGTACACGCCGCTCTGCGTCCTGCTGCTGGAGCCCCGACCGGCGACGATCATGCTCACGTTGGTGTGGGGTGGCGCACTCGGGGGTGTGGCCCTCAAGCTCAGCTGGCCGCACGCCCCGCGCTGGGTCTCCGCGCCGCTCTACCTGGCGCTCGGCTGGGTCGCGGTGGCGATGCTGCCGGACATCCTCCACGCGGGCGGGGTGACCGCCCTGGTCCTGCTGATCGTTGGCGGTGCGATCTACAGCATCGGCGCGGTGAGCTACGCCCTGCGCCGGCCCAACCCGTGGCCCACGGTCTTCGGCCACCACGAGTTCTTCCACGCCTGCACCCTGGTCGCCGCGACCTGTCACCACATCGCGATCTACTTCGCCCTCTTCGCCTAGCCCTCCGGCCGGCGGGAACGCCAATCGGGCAAGCTGGGGGCATGACGGACGCGCAGGCCCAGAACCGTACGTTGGTGTTGCTTCGGCACGCGAAGGCGGAGCCCCCGGGTAACCAGCCGGACGTGGACCGGCCGCTGACGGCGCGAGGGCGAGCGGACGCGGCGGCGGCCGGCGCGTGGCTGGCCCACCACGGGCTCCTCCCGGACGTGGTGATCTGCTCCTCGGCCCGCCGCACCCGGGAAACCTGGCACGGCGTGGCGATGGGGATGACCGGGGCGCCACCGGAGGGCGGCTCCGCGGGCCCGGCACCCGACGTGCACTACGCCGACGACGCGTACGAGGCGCATCCCGCGGACCTGCTGGCCCTGGTGCGGCGGGTCGAACCGACCGCCCGGACGGTGCTCCTGATCGCCCACAATCCCGGCGTGTCGCAACTGTCGATCCTGCTCGACTCCGAGCAGGCGGACCGGGACCCGCAACGGACCAGCCAGGCCGTGGTGCACCGCACCACGGCGGAGTGGGCCGCCCTCGGCCGCCGGGACACCGCCATCACCGCCGAGCACACCGCCCGCGGCTGAGCCGCTCACCCGGGCGGGCCGCTCACCCGGGCGGGCCGCTCACCCGGGCGGGCCGCTCACCCGGGCGGGCCGCTCACCCGGGCGGGCCGCCGCCAAAGTCGCGACGGCTCACCTGAGCCGCTCAGGACGGCGGCGCTGTCGGCGGCGGTGGGTCCGGCGGCGGTGGCATCATCGCGGTCGGATGCGACAGCCGGTTCTCCTCCACGATCAGCGTCCGCGCCCGCTTGCGCCGGTCCTGCCAGAACCACACCGTGGTGAGGAGGACGGCCAGCCCGGCCAGGATGAAGACCCAGCCGACCGCACGCAGGTCAACCCACCAGACGTTGGCCCGGACCGCGAAGGTGAGGATCGCCCCGAGGGCGATCAGGAAAATACCGCTACCAATGCCCATGTGCGCTGCACTCCCCCGTGCGATGGCTTCTGGGCGTTCTCTGCCTGACCTGATGCCGGTTACCCGCCGCCGCCGCACCGCAACCCCGTCCGGGCCGGCAACCCCACCCCCGGGCGGGGTGCGGCGGAGCGTCGGAGCCAACGCGACGGCCGGCAGGTCACCCCGCCGGCCGTCGATTCTGCCGGGTCTGCCCCCGGGCTCAGCCCTGCCCGTCGAAACGGGTCAGAACGCCTCCTCCGGGAGGTCCATGACGCTCAGGTCGACGTTCTCGATGATGCGCCGATCAGCGCCGATGCGGGGTAGCACCTCGCGGGCGAAGAACCGGGCGGCGGCCACCTTGCCGGTGTAGAAGTCCCGGTCGCTGCCGGCGTCACCGGCGAGCGCCGTCAGCGCCACGTCGGCCTGCCGCTGGAGCAGCCAGCCCACCACCACGTCACCGATGGCGAGCAGGAACCGGCGGCTGCCCAGGCCGACCTTGTAGAGCGCCCGGGTCTCGCCGCCCTGCGCCTCACCCAGCCAGCCGGTCAGCGTGCCGAGGATGCTCTGGATCTCGCCGAGGGCGCGGCCGAGCGCCTGCCGCTCCTCCTTGAGCTGCCCGTTGCCGCCCTCGTCGGCGATGAACTCCTGGATCTCGCCGGCGACCGCCATCAGGGCCTTGCCGTTGTCCCGGACGACCTTGCGGAAGATCAGGTCGAGGCTCTGGATCGCCGTGGTGCCCTCGTACAAGGTGTCGATCTTGGCGTCCCGGACGTACTGCTCCAGCGGGTAGTCCTGGAGGAAGCCGGAGCCACCGAAGGTCTGCAGGGACTCGTGGCCGAGCAGCTCGTACGCCCGCTCCGAGCCGACCCCCTTGACCAACGGCAGCAGCAGGTCGTTGACCCGCTTGGCGAGCTGGACGGTCTTCTCGTCGCCGGCCGCCTCGGCCATGGCGACCTTGTCCTGCCAGCCGGCCGTGTAGCAGACCAGGGCCCGCAGCCCCTCGGCGTACGACTTCTGGAGCAGCAGCGAACGGCGTACGTCCGGGTGGTGGGTGATCGTGACCCGGGGGGCGCTCTTGTCGGTCATCTGGGTCAGGTCGGCGCCCTGCACCCGGTTCTTGGCGTACTCGAGCGCGTTCAGGTAGCCGGTGGAGAGGGTGGCGATCGCCTTCGTACCGACCATCATCCGGGCGTACTCGATGATCATGAACATCTGCCGGATGCCGTCGTGCTTCTCACCCAGCAGCCAGCCCTGGGCCGGCACGCCGTGCTCGCCGAAGGTCAGCTCGCAGGTGTTCGAGACCTTCAGGCCCATCTTGTGCTCGACGTTGGTGGCGAAGACGCCGTTGCGCTCGCCCAGCTCGCCGGTCTCCTCGTTGAAGTGGTACTTCGGCACCACGAAGAGGGAGAGGCCCTTGGTGCCCGGGCCACCCACGCCCTCGACCCCGACCGGCCGGGCCAGCACATAGTGGACGATGTTGTCGCTGAGGTCGTGCTCGCCGGAGGTGATGAAGCGCTTGACGCCCTCGATGTGCCACGAGCCGTCCGGCTGCGGGATGGCCCGGGCGCGGCCAGCGCCGACATCCGAGCCGGCGTCCGCCTCGGTCAGCACCATCGTGGAGCCCCAGCCCTGGTCGATGAAGAGCTTGGACCACTTCCGCTGCTGCTCGGTGCCCTCCACGTGCAGAACGTGTGCGAACGAGGGGCCGGAGGCGTACATCCAGACCGCGGCGTTGGAGCCCAGCACCAGCTCGGCCAGCGACCACCAGAGGGCGCGGGGTGCGTTGCTGCCGCCGAGCTCCTCGGGCAGGTCCAGCCGCCAGAACTCGGCGTCGATGAACCGGCGGTACGACTTCTTGAACGACTCCGCCAGCGGCGCGGTGTGGGTCGCCGGATCGAAGACCGGTGGGTTGCGGTCGCCGTCCGTGTAGCTGGCTGCCAGGTCTTCCCGGGCTAGGCGGTCGACCTCGGCGAGGAAGCTCCGGGCGGTGTCGACATCCAGCTCCGTGTAGGGAGCCTGGCTGAACGCCCGGTCTGCCCCGAACACCTCGAACAGGTTGAACTCAAGGTCCCGAAGGTTGCTCTTGTAGTGGGTCATGGTTGCTGGCCCCGCTTCCGGACGCGTGTTACCGATCAGTAACCCTGACTGTATTACTCGCGGGTAGGCAACGACAAGCCCTTCACCCCTCCGCCGCGCCAACCTCCCAACTCGGCACGGCGGCCGAACCCCCGGGCCGGGTACCGGTGTACTCCATCAGGACCAGCGCGATGTCGTCGTCGAGCCGGTCATACACCCACTCGACCAGCGCTGACTCCAGAGAGGCCAGCCCGTCGGCGACGGTGCCATGCCCGAGCAACCGCCAGGCCCGATCGGCGGTCGGAAAGAACTCACCGTCCCGCCGGGCCTCGCCGAGCCCGTCGGTGAACAACAGCAGCCGGTCGCCCGGCTCCAACCGCTCCACCCGGGTTCGCACCGCGGGCATGAACCCCAACGGTGGTGCCGGCGCCGGCGGCTCCAACGCGATCACCGCCCCCCGACGCAACAACAGCGGCGCCGGATGTCCACAGTTCACGATGGTCAGGGTGCCACCCCGCTCCTCGACCAGAGCCGCGGTCACGAAGTCCTCGTCCCCCCCGCTCCGGGCCACCGCCCGATCCAGGTCCGCGACGACCGCCCGCAGATCCGCCCGCTCGTACGCCACATGCCGGTAGGAGCCCAGCACGATGCTGGCCAACCGGACCGCGTCCAGACCCTTACCCCGCACATCCCCGATGATCATGCGCACGCCGTACGGCGTGTCCAGGGCCTCGTACAGGTCACCGCCGATCTCCGCGGTGGCCGTGGAGGAGATGTAGCGGGCGGCGACGGCCAAGGGGCCAACCTGTGGACCGAGCGGACGGAGTACCGCCTGCTGGGCAACCGTGGCGAGCCTCGACAACTCCTCGATCCGCTCGGTCTGCCGCTGCCGGATCGACGCCATGGTGGCCGCCAACGCGGCGCCCAGGGCGATGCCAGCCACCGCGACCGCGGCCGGCAGCGACCCGGCCCCCTCGGCCAACGCGAAGCCGACGCCGAGGAAGACGGCTACGACCCCCACCCCCAGCACCACCTGCCAGGAGGCCAGGACGGCGGCCAGGAACGGGGCGGCAATCAGCAGAGCGATGTAGTTGGCCCCACCGCCGTCGGCGCTCTCCAGCGCCGAGACGATTACGAGCAGGGCAAGGGCCGCGCCGAGGCCGGCACGGGATCCGGGGCCCAGTGGGCCGCGGCCCAGCTGGGAAAGCTGTGTACGTACGAGGGACAGCATGCCTGATGGACCGTGACCGTTGAATGAACCTGACCTGACATCCGAGGCGGTTCTGGCTGGGCGGGTCACCCCGGGAAGCCGTTCGCGGTTGACGGCGGGCTCAGCCCAACACGTCGTATCGAACCTCGACGTGCCCCGCGCTCAGTGGGGCGATCACCGCGAAGGCCGCCTGGGACAGGTCGATGCAGCGCCCGGTGACGAACGGACCCCGGTCGTTGATCCGCACGGTCACCGACGTACTGGTGACCGGGTTGGTGACCCGCACCATCGTGTCGAACGGCAGGGTCTTGTGGGCGGCGGTCATCGCCGAAGGGTCAAAGGCTTCCCCGCTCGCCGTCAGCTGCCCCTCGGAGTAGTAGGAGGCGCCGCAGGACCCGGTCTCCACCACGGTCGGGTCGGTGTTGGTGGGCGCCGGCGCGGCGCTGGTTGACGTCGTCGCCGTCGACTGCGGCGTGCTGGATCTCGGCTTGCTCCGGGACGGCGCCTCGCTCTTCCGGGTCGGCGTGGGGCTCGCGGCTGGAGTAGACGGGGCGCTGGCACTCGGCGAAGCGGAGAGCGGGGCGGGCGTGGCGGCCGGAGAGTCAACCGTGGTCGGCGCGACCGCGACGGACCGGTCGGACTGGTTGGCGGAGGTCAGCCGGACGGTGCCCACGGTCCCACCGATCGCGAGCACGACACCGACCGCCGCGGTTGCCGCGACGCCGGCCCGGGAGACCCTTCGAGTACGCGCATGCCTGCCGGCCACCAGCCCGATCCTTTCGCCAACGAACAAAGCGGGTCGGACCGTAGCGAGCGAAGCGCATCCGAAGTCAACGTGATCATAGAGGTATTGCCCGATTTATGGTGAAACGAATAGCCGATCATCCGATCGGCGATGGTCCGCCCAGCCGATCGTCGGCGGTGGACCAGAATGGCGGCATGCGCCCCGAGCTGAGTCGACGTCTCGCCGAGCTGACCCGTTGGACCGACCCAGGACCGGGCGCCACCCATCTGGTGAGTGACATCTCCGGCTGGTGGCGGGACCCGGTGGTGCTGGCCCGCCTCGGCCCGGCCCTGGTCAGCCCCTTCCAGCAGTCCCAGCCGACGGTAGTGATCTCCCCGGCGGTCACCGGATACCTCCTCGGACCACTCGCCGCGACCGCGCTCGGCATCGGCTTCGTCGCGGCCCACAAGCCCGGCGACGGTCGCCTCCCCCCGGGCACGCTCACCTGGGCACAGGGCCCGCCGGACTATCGCGGCCGTCGAGTCGACCTCGCCGTACGCGACCAGAACCTGAAAGCCGGAGACCGGGTGCTGGTGGTGGACGACTGGGTCTCCACCGGAGCCCAGGTGCGCGCCCTCTACGACATCTGCGCGGCCCGGGACGCCACCCCGATCGGCACCGCCACCGTGGTGGCCGACTGTTCCCCGGAAGTCGCTGCCGAGCTCCGGATCCAGAGCCTGCTCACCGGCGCCGACCTCACCCCCTGAGCCGCAGCCGGGGCGGCTCGGTCAGGTGCGGGCCGGACCGCCGGAATAGGTCGGTCTGTCAGTCGTCGGTGTGGGGCGGACCGCCGGAATAGGTCGGTCACCCGAGGTCAGACGTCGGTGCGGGGCGGTCAGCCGGTCAGCCGGCGCAGCTCCGGCAGCTGGGAGGCGACCTCCACCAGGACCGCCTCCTCCCCCGCGTACCAGCTACTGGACCGGGGCCAATGGGTGATCACGTCGGTGAAACCGAGTGCCGCGGCCCGCCCCACCTGCTCGGCGAAGAACTCCGCGCTACGGAGCGAGAAGACCGGCGCGGAGTCCACCAACAGGTGCCGGTCGAGGGAGCCGGGCTCGCGCCCGACCGACGCCAGCGACTTGTCCAGCCGAGCGGCCAGATCCGCCACCCCGTCCCACCACGCCTCCACGTCATCGGTGGTGGGGCCGGTGGTCACCCAGCCCTGGCCGTACCGGACCGCGAGCCGCATCGAACGAGGTCCGTTGGCGGCGACGACGAACGGCACCCGCGGCGTCTGGACGCAGCCCGGGTTGTTCCGCGCGTCCACCGCGGTGAACCAGTCACCCCGCCACGTCGTCCCATCCTCGCGCAACACCAGGTCAAGCAGCTCGACGAACTCGCTGAACCGGTCCACCCGCTGCCGCGGCGGAAGGGTCTCGCCGCCGAACACCGCGGCGTCGAACCCGATGCCGCCCGCGCCCAGACCGAGCAGGGCCCGACCGCCGGACACATCGTCGAGGGCGGTGACCTGGCGGGCGAAGGCGGCCGGATGCCGGAAGTTCGGCGACGCGACCAGGGTGCCCAGCCGGATCTGGCGGGTCGAGGCCGCAGCGGCGGTCAGGGTGGTCATCGAGTCGAACCAGGGCCCGTCCACCAGGTCCCGCCAGCCCAGGTGGTCATAGGTCCAGGCGTGGTCGAAACCCCACTCGTCCGCCTGCCGCCAACGCCGCTCCGACTCCGCCCAGCGCTGGTCTGGAAGGATCACAATGCCGATCCGCATGATCACCAGCCTATCCCCTTCCCCTGACAGCACCCCCGTGGCCAGGGAGAAGGCTCGGCTGGTCCGCGAGCGGACCCACCCAACTGCTGATCGCCGCACGCAGCGGCGAGGCCCGCCCGTCAGCGCAGCGGCTTCGCCATCTGCTGAGCGGTCACCTCGTACCCGCTCTGCTCGTACAGGGCGATCGCCGGCTCGTTGTGACCGAAGACGTTGAGCCCCAGGCGCAGCGCCCCCGCCTCCCGGGCCAGCTCCTCGGCCGCCGACAGGATGGCAGCGCCGTAGCCCAGCCGTCGGTGGGCGGGATCAACCCTGATATCGAAGATCCAGGCCATCTCGGCCGAGTTGCTGCGCGGCTCGTCCAAGCCGAGCCAGAGGACTCCGACCGCCGCACCGCTGCTGTTCTCCGCCACCAACAGCCGATGGCGCTCGGTGGCCAGCCCGTGGGGCAGGAACTGCTCCCGATCCCGAGCTGCCTTCCGCCGGGCGACTTCGGTCGAGACCAACCCGGTCTGGGACTCCACATACTCCCGGAGCTGCTGATCCGAGTAGACGTCGTACTCGTCCTGGCGCATGTCCCGCAGTTTCACGACCTGACCCATGGTCGAAGGCTACTCGGGGGGCACGACCCGCGCCGGCCACAACAGTCGGCTTCGGACACGTCGGTAATCCAGCCTAGCCGCCCAGGTAGAGGCAGAAAGGGTGCCCAGCGGGATCGAGCAGTACCCGTACCCGCTGCTGTGGTTGGTGGTCGGCGACCGTCGCGCCCAGCTCCACCGCGTGCGCCACCGCCGCACCCAGGTCTGACACCTCAAAATCCAGGTGCATCATCATCTGTGGAGAACCTGAGGTGGTCGGCCACGTGGGGCGCTGGTAGCCGGCGGCGGTCTGCACCGCCAGATAGGCCACACCATCCGGCGCGGCGATGCTGACGAAATCCGGCTCCTCTTGGTGGACCTGCCAACCAAGCAACTCGGTGTAGAACCGGGCGAGCATCGCCGCGTCCGGTGCGTCCAGCACCACGCCCCAGTAGTCCCGCCGCCCTGCCCTCGGGGTGGCGCTGTCGTCCGTGATCCGCCCACGCATGGACCCATCCTGACTCGCTGGTATGACAAAAGCGGCAGGGAGTAGCCCAAAGACACGCTACCGGCACGCCGCCAACTCGTCGGCAGTTGGCCTTAGTCGTTCCCACTGCGGGTCGTAGCAGATCAACCCGTGGTCGACTGCGATCTGAGCAGCCGCGGCCGAAACTTCCTTACACACGCTGAACCGCATCGTGAAGTAGACAAACGACCCCGATGCCTCGTCCATCAACGGACCGCTGGACCACGGACTCACGTCGTCCTCGTCGTCGGATAGGTCGACCCACCGCTCCAGCAACGCGAGCACGTAGGCACGAATACGCGGGGTCGGTGGCTGCTCCTCACCCTCCGCGTATACGGCGTAACCCTGCTCATAGGCCCTGCCCGCAGTGGCGTCGTCGGCCGGCTGCTCGCCCTCCCAGACCGCCAAGTCGTAACTCATGCCGGGCATTCTGCCGACCCTGGCCTACAGTTTCACCTCGCCTGCGGCGCCAGACGGCGGGCGTGGTCGCCGTCTGCGGGTGCCCCTCCATTGATTTCCAGCATGGTCATGGCCTCGGTATGGCGGTGCGCGCCAATGCGACGATCACAGCCTCTGATGAAAGCCTGTTCCTTTACACGGTCGAGGACCCCCATCGGGGGGAGGTCCTGGGCGGCATCGAGTGGGTCGGCGTCGGGAACCAACATCCCGACGAGCTCCCATCACCCGAGTTGCTCGACATACAGCCTGCCTGAACCGCCGACTCAGCTACTGCCTCTCCCCAAGGGCAAAGCCAGGTAGCCTTGTGGGCGGCCAGCCTCAGGGGGTGTCGGCACATGGCCGATCCCACTTGATTTGATTACTCCCATGTACGTCACAGCTCCTGACCGCATTGGTGAAGTCCAGCTCTCTGACGGGCGGCTGCTGGGTTGGGCAGAATGGGGACCGCAGGATGGGACACCCGTGCTGTTCTCGCCTGGTGCCGCCACCAGCCGTTGGCTCGGGTTCGGCGCCGAAGTCATCGACCGGCTCGGCGTACGACTAGTTTCGGTGGACCGTCCAGGGCTCGGCGCCTCGACGCCACTGCCCGGTCGGACGTTCGCCGACTTCGTCGCCGACCTCCGACAGCTCACCACGATGCGCGGATTGGGTCGGCCCGCGATGGTCGGCAACTCACAGGGCGCGCCGTTCGCGCTGGCCTGCGCGGAGGGAGGTGTCACCGCGGCCCTCGCCATCGTCTCCGGCGCAGACGAGGTGGCCGCGCCGGACTTCGCCTCCGCACTGCCCGCCGAGCTACGCAAGCTCGTCGACTGGACGGTACGGGACCCAGCTGAGGCTGAGCGCTTCTTCGCCGGATACAGCGCCGACTCGCTGCTTGACTTTGTACTGGACAGCAGCCCGGAGTGTGACCTCGCGGTGTACCGCAAGGCCGGGTTCGCGGCCGCCTATCGTCGTGCCCTGAACGAGGCGTTCGCGCAGGGGGCAGCTGGGTACGCGCGGGACACGGTGCTGGCAATGAGCCCCTGGCCCATCGATCTCGGCAAAATCTCCGTGCCGGTCGACATCTGGTACGGCGAATTGGACCAGAGCCACTCGCCGGACAACGGATCGTTGCTCACCGCCCGGATACCCGGCGCCGAGCATCACCTCGTACCGGCGATCGGCGGAGCGGTGCTGTGGACACATGCCGAGCCGATCCTCCGCACCCTGTTGACCAGGGCCGGCACCTAGTCGTCGCCGACCACGACGCAACCACCTGCTTCTGCCGGCTAAACGACGGAAGCCCTGGCAGGACATGCACCCTGACCAGGGCTTTCGTGCGTGGAGCGGGTGACGGGAATCGAACCGGTCGGGCGGGACGGACCGTCAGGTTGAGGCTGTCAATGTGCCGCTGTCGACCGGAGTTGACCGCTGGAACGCGCACGGACCGGGCACGCCGCCAGATACTTGCGCCATGACCACCTCGACCAGAAGACTCGCGTCACCGCAAGCAACGTGAGGAATACACATGGGCGAAGACAATGCCGCACCGAGGGATGTCGCCGAGCGTCTGACGACCAGGCGGCAAGGGTTGTTCCGGAAGGTGGTAACCGGCGACACCGTGGGCCTCGATGACCGGGATACGGTCGTACGGTGGCTGCGCGAGCTCCATCAGGAGCGTGACCAGACAGTGATCATTCATCGGTCATGGGGGTCAGTTTGCGTGGTCGGCGAGGGACGGGCCCCGACCGACATCATGATGACCGAAGATGACGGCCGGATGTGGTACGCGGCCCGCGCGGGAAGCAAGATCCCGCAGAAGCGTCCCCAGCTGACCCCAGCCGAGGTAGAGCACGTCATGCTCGAGGCGCTGACCTCAGATACCCGGCCTCAGTGGCCAGAGTGGCGGGAATTCTGATCGCCCACGGCACCGGAGCGTGACCAGCGCATCTCCGACGGGCTCGGCCTGCACCACCGGTGGTGAGCCGTCCTGGTAGCGAGTGCGCCGGATCGTCGGCCTGGTGCGGTCAGACCAGTTGAGACAAGAACTTTTCCATTTCCATGCCAACAGCGGCCAGTGCATCGGTGTAGGCACTAAGTGGTCCATGCGGCCGCAGGGCATGGTTGGCGCCCTCGATGGTCAGGACCTTCTTGCCTGTCCGTCCTGCAGCGTCAGGAACCCAGGTTCGATCGTGTGTCCCCCCGACGAGCAGGGCCGGCGCTGGGTTAAGGGTGATCGCCTCGGCCACTGCGTTGTCGTTCAGGAGTGGCGTCAGCCAGATCGCCGGTAGTTGCCGCTCCGCCGCCAGCCCGGCGGCGTACGTCCCGAGCGACTTGGCGATGATCACGGGCTGCACGTTTGGTGCCGCATTGGTGAGCCGGTGCAGTGCCGCAGAGACGTGCGCCCGGACGAAAGGCTCGGGGCCGATGTCCAGCAGTCCCTTTGGCACGGTCCACGTAATGATCTCTTTTGCGGCGTCGAGGTCGGTGAGCGCTTCGCCGGCGAGGTTGAGCAACGGGGCTTGGGGGCCGTAGCCGCTCCCCGGGACGATGACTCCAGCGATCATCCGGCGACTGTAGCGGCTTGGTCCGCCAGCAGGCATACCGCATCGTACGCACGGTGATAGCCCGTCTGTTCACCCCTGGACGGACCCCTGGCCGCGCGGAGACATCCGGCCTGGCGTGAATCGCAAAGCGGGCTACCGAGGGCGGCGGACCGGCCACCGAGGCACGCTAATGGCACGAGCGCCTGTTTCAGCCGTCCAGAACGACGGAAGCCCTGGCCGGACATCTGTCCTGACCAGGGCTTTCGTGCGTGGAGCGGGTGACGGGAATCGAACCCGCACTGTCAGCTTGGGAACCGTACAAGGGCCACAGGTGATTGGGCCGAAGGGCAGATCAGCGAGAGATCGAGTGGCCTGGAGTGGCCCCACGTAGCCTGCCGCAATGGCCCGCTAATGGCCCGGATCTTGAGTTAGTTGCCCTATCCCCTACCGAGACACGGGGACACTTGGTACCCATGCTGTCCCGTGTTTTCGCAGCTCAGCCCCCACTGGGGGACAGCGGGGACACGGGGGACACCGGAGACAGAGCTTCGACCCTCTCGCGGCGCCAGCGGGTGGAAGCCCATCCACGGCTCGCATCTTGTCGGAGGGGTTAACTCGCGTTGTCGCTCCCCCGGTCAATCAGCGCGGCAGCTATCTCGCCCATGCTGGTGACCACCGCGTCCGCCCTGGCGAGCCGGAAGGCGTCGACCTTCGCCGGCCGATTCGCGTAGCCGATCACCGTGACCCCGGCGGCCCGCGCTCCCTCGATGTCCGAGAGCGAGTCACCGATCAGCACGCACCGGGTCGGTAGCTCGCCGAGGGAGCGCACGGCTTGCAGGATCGGTTCCGGATTGGGCTTCATGCGGCCCGGCTCGGCGTACGCCCGGCCAACCACCGGCGAGACGTACTCGGCGAGCCGATGCGCCGCGAGGTAGGCCGTTACCGCGCCGGCTGAGTTGTTGCTGACCGCCGCCACCGGCATTCCGGCCTGTCGAGCCGCCACGATGACCTCCCGGCCGTACGGCGTCGGCGCCGCAGTCTCGACGGCTCGGCGCTCGGCCCCGCAGAGCAC
Source organism: Salinispora sp. H7-4 (assembly GCF_013416675.1). Classification (NCBI taxonomy): domain Bacteria; kingdom Bacillati; phylum Actinomycetota; class Actinomycetes; order Micromonosporales; family Micromonosporaceae; genus Salinispora; species Salinispora sp. H7-4. The sequence continues at coordinate 311,792 of NZ_JABZED010000006.1, read as the reverse complement.
GTCCTCTACTGCCTGCGTGACACCGTGGTCGCCGGCTGCGCCCGTGCTGCGTAGCACTTCGAGCGGGTCTGGCTCGCTGGCGAGATCCGGCGGTACGTCGACCCCGTGCCGCCGCAGCACGTTAACCAACTCGGCTGCGACCTGAGGCGCGGGATATCCGGCGAAGATGCTGCACACCGGTCCGTCGAAGTCGAGTAGCACCGCGCCGACTTCGCCAAACAGTCGATCGAGGTCGGCGCTCATGCGTCGTACCGGTAGGCGATGGTCGACCACACCGAGTCAAACCACTGGCGGGAGGCTTCCACGAACTGCGTGCCGTGAGACGTGTCGTCATCGGTCACCGCGTAGTGGAACAGCGGTACGTCCTTGCCCATGAGGTCGTAGATCGCCATGGGTTCACCCTTGATCGAGACGGTGCGTTCAACGACCGGGTAGAAGCCGTAGAAGACCTCTTCCCCGTTCAGGATGTAGAGCTTGAACAGGGGCGACGCTCGGTGCATCCGCACTTCTACCGTGGTCGACCGAATCAGACCTAGGTCGCCCAGCTCGGTTACCTGGTCGATGACCCCTTCAGCCGCTCGGCGCGTGATGCGCTCGGCTCGCTCTCGCACCACCGGATCGTCCGCCTGAGTTTCAGCCCGAGCGGGCAGCGCCATGGGCGCCGTCATGTCAGAGATCAGCACCCGCACCGCGATCGTTTCCGGCGCGAGCCTTCCAACCCGCACCTTGTCGAGCGCCTCGGCGAGCGCGTCCCGCAGCGTCTCGCCGGAGAACCCGGCAAAGTCGATGGTGACGTGCGGCCTTTCGAATGCGGCTTCGATGTGTGGCCGCAGCTCGACAGCCCGTTGTGTCTGCGCGCGAACAAACGCCCCACTGCCCTGCCGGGACACGATCAGCCGCTCTGCCCGGAGCAGGTCCAAGGCTCGCTTGACCGTCTCCCGCGCCACGCCGTAGCGGGTGGCTAGATCGGGCTGCGAGGGCAGCTTGTCACCGGGTGCGAGTCGACGCGTGAGGATGGCCGCCCGCAGCTTGTTCGCGATCTGCTGCGATGCCTGTTTGGGGTCGTCGGGGTCCAGCTCGCCGAGGAAGTCAAGGTTCTCGCTCACCCACCCACGGTAGCGCTGACTAGCCAAGTTGGGAAAGTTTGCCGCGCCCTCTTGACCTGACTAGCCAAGCCGGCTTACGTTCATCGCGTTGGACCTGGCTAGCCAGGAACGACAAGCCGAGCGGAAGCCGGGGAAGGTAGCGCCTGCGCTGCGCGCCCACGGGCCGGTCGTGTGGTCGTTCATTGAGAACTGAACAGCAGAAGCGCCGCGTAGATCCGTCTGCGGCATCCCCGCCTTGAGCCACACGGTGGCCGACCCCGGTGTCCTCCCGGGCGAGCGGGGCGAGCGGGCCGGATCCGGCGCGCGGCATGGACTTCTGCCTCTTGCTTTCTGTTCGTCCCGGGATGCGGCCGGTCTGGTCGCAACCCCGGGCTATCCCCCGACTTCATCGACTCCCCGGAGGTTTCCCGTGAGGAAGCACCTTGCCCCCGTGGCCGCCGAGCCGACCGCCGCCGACCTGGCGGCTATTGATCGTGAGTGGCCGGTGATCGCGGCCGAGCTGGACGTGTTGGACGCCGAGATCACGATGCTCTACGCCGAGGACCACGGCGGCCCGTCGCCGCTGGACTGGCGTCGGTTGCGCCGGGCCGAGGCTCGGGCTACCCGCGCCGCCGCCGACCTGGGCGCCCGCACCGACGCGCACCGCGCGGCCTGATGTCGCGCATCCGCGCCGTCTTCCACGATCCGAACGGGGACCGATACGGCATCCCCACCTACTGGTGGCGAGGTGCCCCGCCCGGCTACGCCACCCGCCGCCAGCTACGCGCAGCCGGCCTACGGCCTGGTGGTCAGCCGGTGGCCGCGCAGATCCTCTGGCGCGGTGTCGGCGGTACTCGCATGGCGTACCTGTACCGGCTGGACCTGGCACGGCCGAAGCGCACCGCCACCCCGGCCCAGCTCCGCGCTGTTCGGGCCGCGTTGACGGCCCGCCGCACCTGTCCGACCTGCCGGACCGTCCGGCCCTACTGCATCCCGCTCTCGCTCGGCGAGTGCCTTGACTGCGCGAACCCTTTGGAGGCTGCCGCATGAACGCCCGTACCTACACCGACCCGTCCGTCCTGGCCGGCATCGCCGCCGGAGCGTCGTGGGCCGACCCGGAGATGGACCCGACCCGTATCGACTGGACCGCCCGCCGGGCTGTCGCAGCGATTCCGTTTTCCCTGGTCGACGGCCGGCCGGTCAACCCGCACGCGCCGACCGGCATCCGCTACGGCCGCAACGAGCTCGGCCACTGGGGCGAGGCATTGGCCGCCGACGCGATCGTTACCGCCTCGGACCCTGACGGGTGGCGGTGGCTGCTGCTGATCGAGCGTGGCGACGGACACGGGTGGGCGTTGCCCGGTGGGCATGTCGACCCCGGCGAGGAGCCGACACACGCGGCGTTCCGGGAGCTGGCCGAGGAAACCGGCCTGATCGCCGACCCCACCGACCCGTCGGTCGACACGCTGCCGGCCCGCTACGTGCCCGACCCGCGCGCCTCCGATGAGGCGTGGATGGTCACCGTCCCCGTCCGTATCGACCTCGGCCACGGCTGGACCGTCCTGCCCGACGTGACCGGCCGCGACGACGCCCGCCGTGCCGTGTGGGTGCCCGCCGTCGACTACCCGTGCGTGGTTCGCCACCTGGCCGCCGCCTACGACGGCCAGGTGTTCCCCGCCCACCGCGACCTGATCGCCGACGCCCTCACTCGCTGACAAGGAGCACCCCCTGATGACTTCCCGTGTCCCTGGCCGTGGTTGGGCCTACTTCGGCGCGATCCTCGGCGGCGCGGTGTCAATCGCCGCGAACGTCGCGCACTCCTACGTCCCGCCAACCCCGCCGGACGGCGCACCCCCGGTGCCGGCGGACTGGACGCCGCAGGCCGGCGCGGTAGTCGGCGCGATCTTCTGGCCGGTGGCACTGTTCGTCGCCGTGGAGATCCTGGCCCGCGTCGCCTGGCCCGAGGGACGCCGCTGGTCGGCGCTTCGCTTCGGCGGTCTGGTGCCGGTGGCCACCGTGGCCGCGATCGTGTCCTACAAGCACCTGTCCGGGCTACTCGCCTTCTACGGCGAGGACGGCCTGACCGCCACCATCGGCCCCCTGGCCGTGGACGGGTTGATGATCATGGCGACCGGCGCGCTACTGGCCACCGGCATCCGCGCCCACGCCACCCCGGCCCCCGAGAAGGTGCCCGCGCCCGTAACCGAGGCGGCCCCCGTGCCGGCGGCCGAAGTGATCGAACCGGCAAGCCCGGCCGCGCCAAAAACCACCCCCGCCCCCGTGATCGAACCGGCAAGCACCCCCGACCCGACGCCGGCCCCCGCGCCGAAATTAGACGACCGGTCCCGCCGCGCCACCGCCCGCACCGCGTATCGGCGCAGCGTCACCGCCGGCACCCCGCTGTCCGGCGCCGCCCTCGGACGCCAGTTCGGCATGTCCGACCGGTGGGGCCGCGACCGAGTCAACGAGGTCCGCGCCACCGCCACCACGAACACCGCCCGCCGCGCGCCCGCCGTCCCGGCCGAGCTGCCGGCCGCCGCCTGACCGCCTCCGTCGCCACCGGCTCATCACCCGGTGGCGGTGGTGGCCGCCAGACCGTCTGGCCGCCGGAAGGGAAACACCCGTCATGGGTCTGTTCAGCAAGAAGCCCGCCCCCGCCCCCGCCCCGATCAACCGGGACGCGGTGCGCACCCTACTCACGCTCGGAATGGCCGAGACCGACGCCGCTGACCGCAACATCGACAGCCCCAGCTTCCGCGCCGCCAAGGCCAAGTTCGAGCGGGCGTTCCGTTCTGCCACGCCGGCTGATCAGGCCGCCGCCTACGACGCCCTCCGCCGACACGGCTACTGACCCGTCCCCCCGCCCGGCGGCACGGCCCTGGCCTCGCAAACCGCGCCGCGCCGCCGGCCCCCTACCGATCCCCTGACCTGTTGGAGGTTCCCCCATCATGACGTCCCCCCAAGACGACGAGCGTTTCGATTGGCAGGCCGCTGAGGCGGATCTGACCAACCCCACCACAGGTGGCCGGGATGCCGAGGTGGTGGACCTGGACGCTGCCCGGTCCCGCCGGCAGGGTCCGGTCACCCCAGACGACGGTGATGAAAGCGACCTGGACGACGACCGGCCGGCGGGTGGTCCGGTGTTGGTGGACAGTGTGGAGGCGCAGCGTCGGCCGCGTTTTTCCCTGGCCGGGTTCCGTAGCGCCGAGCGGGTGCCGATCCTGCCTGGGTGGTTGCGTTCCCGGGCGGAGTTCGCCGGGAACCTGACGTGGGCGGGCGGGTTCGCCGTGCACGCCGCCGGCTACCACGCGCTGCGGGTGCCGAAGTACGCGGGCCGGATCGTGCGGCGTGCCCCCCGTGGGCTGGGCCGGCTGGTGGGCGGGTACGTGCGGTGGCTGTTCGACCTGGAAGGCGAGCCGGTCCGGCAGGCGGTGGCCCGAGCCGCGATCGACAAGCCGGAGGAGGCCCGCACCTATCAGGGGTTGTCGCGGCAGCGTGACCGGCGGGTGCGCTGGCGCGGCCTGACCGCGATCGTCGCCGTGCTGGCCCTGTTCACCCTGGTCGGGGTGCTGGCCCTGGTTGCCCCGGGTGCGGTGCAACTCGCCGTCGGGGTCGTGGTGGTGATGGTGCTGGCGTTGCTCGGCGCGCCGGCGGACAAACCGCTGTTGGACACGGCCGTGGTTCGCACCGACGCCGCGCCGCTGACCAGCGCGGAGGTGTTCGCCGCGCTGGCGGCGTTGAACATCAAGGGCATCAACGACGCGATCCGGCGGGGCGACAACGGTAAGCGGTGGTTCCCGGCGCCGATCGCGCGGGAAAACGGCGTCGGCTGGCGCGCGGAGGTGGAGCTACCGCGCGGTGTCACCGCATCCAGCGTGGTCGAGAAGCGCGAAGAGTTGGCCGCCGCGTTGACCCGCCCGCTCGGGTGTGTGTGGCCGGAGGCCAACGGCGAGGTGCACCCCGGCCGGCTGGTGCTGTTCGTCGCGGACAAGGACATGTCCCGGGCGAAGCAGAAGCCGTTCCCGCTGCTCACGGCTGGCACTGTGAACCTGTTCAAGGCCGTGCCGTTCGGCACCGACCCGCGCGGCGCGCTGGTCACCATCACCCTCATGTACGCGTCCGTGATCATCGGGGCGTTGCCTCGGTTCGGTAAGACGTTCGCGCTCAGGTTGGCGCTGCTGCTGGTCGCGCTCGACCCCCGCTCGTGGGTGTTGGCGTTCGACCTCAAGGGCACCGGTGACCTGTCCCCGTTGGAGTCGGTTTGCCACGCCTACCGCGCCGGTGACGAGAAAGAGGACATCGAATACCTGGTCACCGCGCTGCGGGAGGTTCACGCGGAGATGCGCCGCCGCACGAAGGTGATCCGGGACCTGCCGCGTGACCTGTGCCCGGAGAACAAGGTCACCGACGAGTTGGCCTCCAACCGCAAGCTGGGGTTGCACCCCATCGGCATCGGGATTGACGAGTGTCAGCGCGGGTTCGAGCACCCGGTGTACGGGGCGGAGATCGAACAGATCTGCGAAGACCTGGTACGTCGTGGCCCGGCGGTCGGGATCATGCTCAAGCTGGCCACCCAGCGCCCGGACGCCAAGAGCCTGCCCACCGGCATCTCCGCCAACGCGGTACTACGGTTCTGCCTCAAGGTCATGGGCCAGACCGAGAACGACATGGTGCTCGGCACGTCGATGTACCGCAACGGCATCCGGGCCACGATGTTTTCCCGCCGGGACAAGGGCATCGGCTACCTGGCCGGTGAGGGAGACGAGCCGGTCATCGTCAAGACGTTCGAGATCGACGGCCCGGCCGCCGAAGCGATCGTCGCCCGCGCCCGCAAGGCCCGGGAACGCTACGGCAACATCACCGGCCACGCCGCCGGGGTCGTGCTCGACACCACCGCCGTGCGGCGGGACACGATCCTTGAGGACGTGGCCGGGGTCATGGCCGAGTCCGAGCCGAAGCTGTGGTCCACCGTGATCGTCAAGCGCCTTGCCGCGCTGCGGCCCGACGTGTACGCCGGGTTCACCGCCGACCAACTCCGCGAAGCGCTCAAGGTCCACGGCCTGACCACGAAGCAGTGCTGGGGCGAGGACACCGACACCGCAGAGTCCGGCAACCGCAAGGGCTTCCACCGCGACGACATCCTCAAGGCTCTCACCAAGCGTGACCGCGAGACGGGCAACGGCAAGCACAAGTAGCCGACGATCCGCCGCTAGGTCTAGCGGCCAGCCCCGCTAGACCTAGCGGCACCGCTAGCGACCCAAACAATTCCTGGCCAGCGCCCTAGCACCTAGCGGCGTCGGCCGCTCGCACCCTCAAAACGGCCTATGGAGGCGTTTCGTGCTGACCATCGCCGCGCTAGCTAGCCTGACCATCCTCGGTTACGCAGCGTTCTACCTGATCAAGTGCTACACCGCGCCGTTCGGCCCCTGTCACCGCTGCAAAGGCGTCGGTTCCCGGCGCGGCCTCATCCTCCGACACACACACGAATGCCACCGCTGCGCCGGCACCGGCAAACGAGTACGCCTCGGACGCCGCGTGATCGAACGCGTCCGCGACGAGTACCGGGCCGGCACCCGATGAACCGCCACAACCCCGACCACCACACCACCTGGTGCGCCCGCGGGCACCGCTGCAACCTCGGCGAACACCGATCCACCGAAATCGTGGTCGACCTACCCCGCCGCGCCCGCGCCGTACTCGTACGAGTCCGCACCGCCGCCGGCCGCGAGCACGCCGAGGTCCGCGTCAGGGTCGCACTCGCCCCCACCGAACTAGCCGCCCGCCGCCAACTCACGGGCCTACTCGGCGACGTACGCCACGCCATTACCCGCGCCGCGATCACCGGCCGATGACCGGCGGGCACTGGATCGGGGCGAGCAAAGCCCTCGGTCGGTTCGTATCAGTCGATCTGCCGTACCCGCACATCTGCGAACGAACCGTCGCCGCCGAAGACACCGCCTCCGGCCTGCCGTTGCAGGTCGCCCGGTGGGAGAAGGCCCGCTACTGCGCCGCGTGCGCCCACGAAAAGCACCTCAAAGCCCACCCATCCGATTCGAGGTCGAACATCATGCCCGAAGCCGCAACACTGCGCGAGGTAGCCCTTACCGCCGCCGCGCGCGGCTGGCACGTCTTTCCCCTACGGCCGAACGACAAGCGGCCCGCGTTTCCCAACCACCAAGCGGACGCCTGCACCGGCCGGGACCCACGCTGCCGCAACGGACACACCGGCTGGGAGGCACGCGCCACCACCGACCCCGACCGGATCCGACGCGGATGGTCCGAGACCCCGTATGGCGTCGGCATCGCCTGCGGACCGTCCGGGCTAGTCGTTGTCGACCTGGACGTGCGCAAGCCTGACCAGACCCCGCCGGCCGGCTGTCCACACCCAGCGGCCCACCACGGTGCCGAGGTGTTCGCCGCGCTGTGCGAGGCCGCCGGCCAGCTACGGCCCGTCGAGACATACACGGTGACCACGGGTCGGGGCGGTACCCACCTGTACTTCCGGCACCCGACCACCGGGCCGGCGCAACGCAACACGGCGGGGGAACGCGGTAACGGCATCGGTTGGCTGGTCGACACCCGCGCCCACGGCGGCTACATCGTCGCCGCCGGAAGCACCGTCGCAGGCCGCCCCTACACCGTCGCCCGTGACCTGCCGGTCGCCGACCTCCCCGGGTGGCTCGCCGAACGCCTCGCCCCCGCGCCGCTGCCGCCGCAACGACCGGTCGTCGTTGACCTGCCGACCGGGCGGACCGGGGCCTACCTGGACGCCGCAATCACCAGACAACTCGACCACCTTCGGCGGGCAGCCAAAGGTGAGCGCAACCACACGCTCTACGTCTCCGCCGTTGCCCTCGGCCAGCTCGTTGCCGGTGGCGCAGCACTCACCCGCGACCAGGCCGAAGCGCTGTTGGAAGAAGCCGCGCTGTCCATCGGACTGTCCCGGTTCGAGACGCTGCGCACGATCCGCTCCGGCCTCACCGCCGGTGCCCGCCGCCCCCGGACGGTGGCCGCATGAGCGCCGAACCGAATGAGCGACCGAACCTGCACGTCGCTGGGCCGGAGGATGCCGCCGAAGTGCTGTCGGCCGAGCAGGCGCGGCCAGCCCGGATCCGCACGTCGTGGTCCGCCGCCGACATCATGGCGATGACCTTCGCCCCGCCAAAGTGGGCCGTGCCCGGTGTGCTGTCCGAGGGCGTCAACCTGCTCTGCGGACCACCGAAGGTCGGCAAATCGTGGATGTCGCTCGGCCTCGGTGTCGACGTGGCCCTCGGTGATAAGGCGTTCGGCTCGATCCCGGTCGAGCGTGGCCCGGTGCTGTACCTCGCCCTGGAAGACACCGCCCGCCGCCTGCAATCACGGCTGAGCAAGGTGCTGGGCCAGAGAAAGGCCCCGGCCGGTCTCACCCTCGCCACCGAGTGCCCGCCCCTACCGCAAGGCGGAGACCGGGCCATCGCCGCGTGGCTCGACCGCAACCCATCCGCGCGCATGGTCATCATCGACGTGTTCGCCAAGCTACGCGGCAACTCCGCACCCGGCTCGTCCGCCTACGACGCCGACTACGCCGCCGTAGGCAGGGCAAAGAAGGTCGCCGACGACTACGGCGTCGCTTTCGTCCTGGTCCACCACGTACGCAAGGCCGGATCAGACGACTTCCTCACCGAGGTCTCCGGCACCAACGGCCTCGCCGGAGCCGCCGACGCCACCCTCGTCCTCAAGCGAGCACGCAACCAGGGCGACGGGGTACTACACGTAACCGGACGCGACGTCGACGAAAACGAGTACGCCCTGAACTTCGACACTACCGCCGGGGCGTGGCAGATGCTCGACGGCCCAGCCCAGGACCACCAGGTCGGCGAAACCCGCGCAACGATCCTGCGGTTCCTGCGAACCACCCCCGGCAGCACACCCAAGGCCATCGCCACTGAAGTCGGTCTCGCCTACGACAACGTAAAACGCACCTGTCAGCGAATGCTCGCCGACGGACAACTCGCCGCCGACACCGGCGGCCGGTACCGAGTCCCCGGTGTCCCCCCTGTCCCCGGTGTCCCCCAACCCACCCTGAACAGCGAAAACAAGGGGGACACCACGGGGACACCCGAACTCTGGCCGCAACCCTGACAAACACGCTGAAACAAAGGCGCAGTGCACTGTTTCAGCACCGACCCTATGTAGAACCACCCGGAGGCCCGAGATCTTGGCTCAGCGTGGCTCTCAGCGGCCCACCCTGCGGCCTTCTGCCATTGCAGCCCACCACCCTCGCCGAACCGCCTTCACCAGAGGAACGACCGCTACGGGCGCTCTTAGCGCCTTGCCGCACCACCCCTGACGGACCGCACCGCCCGGAAAGGACACCCGATGGCTAAGCGGATTACCCAGAACGCGCCGGTACTGGAGCTACCCGCCGACTTGCTGACCATCAACGAGGCCGCAAGCCGCATCGGCATGAGCGTGCGCTACGTACGCCGCGCCGTTGCCGAGCGGCAGATCGCTTTCCACCGTATCGGCCGGTCGATCCGGATCGACCCCGCCGACCTGGCCGCGTTCGTCCACGCCGGACGAGTCGAGCCCATGACCGCTGAGACTGTTTGGCGCGGATTGAGGAGTGCCGCCTGATCATGGCAAACCAAGAGGGACACCGCCGATTCGGCAACATCCGCAAGCGGGAGTCCGGCCGCTATCAGGCTCGCTACCCCGGCCCGGACGGGCGGATGCGCTCCGCCCCGCAGACGTTCGCCCGCAAGCCCGAGGCCGAGAAGTACCTGTTGCTGGTCGAGGCTCAGATGATGCGGGGCGAGTGGATCGACCCTGAGCGCGGCAAGATCCGGCTACGTGACTACGCCGAGCGGTGGATCGCCGAGCGGCCGAACCTGCGGCCCCGGACTGTGCACCTGTACCGCTGGACCCTTAGCAGGCACATCACGCCGCATCTCGGCGACATGCCACTTAACCGGATCAACACGCCCATGGTCCGCGAGTGGCGGGCACGACTGTTGGCCGAAGGCGTGTCGGTAACCATGGCCGCCAAGGCGTACCGACTGCTACGTGCGGTTCTGATGACCGCCGTCAAGGAGGACGAACTGATCAGGGCTAACCCGTGCCGCGTCGTCGGTGCCGACCAGGAGAAGCCCGCAGAGCGGCCGGTCCTCACTGTCCCGCAGATCTTCGCGCTGGCCGAGCAAATGCCGGAGCGCTTCCGAACACTAATCCTGGTCACGACGTTCGGATGCCTGCGGTGGGGCGAGGTGGTCGCCCTGCAGCGTTGCGACGTTGACCTGTCGGCCGGCACGGTTCAGGTGCGACAGGCGTTCGTTGAGCACCGGGGAACCGGTCTGATCCTCGGCCCGCCAAAGTCGCGGGCTGGCGCGCGGACCGTCGCCCTGCCCAAGGTGGCACTACCTGTGCTGAAACAGCACATGAGTAGTCACGTCGGCGAGGCACCCGAGGCGTTCGTGTTCACTGGCGAGGGCGGCCGAAACCTCTGGCGAGGCAACTTCAACAAGCTGGTCAAGTGGCCCGAGGCGGTCACTGCCGTGGGTGTTCCCGGCCTGCACTTTCACGACCTGCGGCACACCGGCAACACCCTCGCGTCGCGGGCACCAGGCGCGAGCCTTCGCGACATCATGGCGCGGATGGGTCACGACAGCCCTCGCGCTGCGCTGATCTACCAGCACGCCAACCGGGAGGCCGACCAGGGCATCGCCGACGCAATCGACAAGGCGGTCAAAGCGGCCCGGCGCAAGCCGAGCAAGCGCAAGGTCAAGCGGGTCGCCGAGGGTGACGGACCGGCCACCGAGGCGAGCTAATGGCCCGCTAATGGCCCATCCTTGTTTCAGCATGACCTAGAACAACGGAAGCCCTGGCGGGACATGTGTCCTGACCAGGGCTTCCGTGCATGGAGCGGGTGACGGGAATCGAACCCGCACTGTCAGCTTGGGAAGCTGATGTTCTGCCATTGAACTACACCCGCGGGCGGGACCACTCTACCTCAAGCACCACGCGGCGCACATCCCGGCACCCGCCGACCCGAGCAGCCGGCGAGCCACAGCACCTGGGCGGGCTGAACCCACAGCCGCGAACGACGGCGCCGACACAGCGGCCATCCGGACGAGCCCGGCCAGGGGGATGGAGCGAACTGCCGGTCAGGCCCTTCGGAGCCGCCTCAGCATTTTCAAACCTGTCGATGTCTTGTAAGGTCTGCCCCACGTTTCCTGCCATGGCACGCACACTCCCCCCGCTGTGCTGCCAGAAGGAGGTGGCCCATGGGCCTCCGTCCCAACCTACTGTCCCGTCGAAGCGCCGGCATCGCGTCAACGTCGCTCGCGCTACTCCTCGGCGCCGTCACGGCCGGCTACGTCCCGGCGCACGCGGCGCCGCTCGCGAACCACGCCGCGGAACACGCCGCGAGCGAGGAGTGCGAGCCGGTCCACGCCGACGCCAAGGCCCGGCCGGGCAGCATCACCGACCACGACCCGAACCACCTGACCGAAGCCGAGGTGGCAGCACGGGAGAATGAGCTGGTCAACCTGGTGGAGATGCAGGTGCGGCGCGAGGGCGCAGCCGCGTTCGCACCGGTGGCTCCCGCGTCGGTCGCCATCCCGGTGGTGGTGCACGTCATCCAGGAGAACAGCAGCCGGGCCGGCGGCAACATCCCGGACTCCATGATCTACTCGCAGATCGACGTGCTGAACGATTCGTTCGGCGGGGCGACCGGTGGCGCGCCGACGGCCTTCGGCTTCACGCTCCAATCGATCAACCGGGTTACGAACCCGAGCTGGTACCCGATCAACTACGGCTCATCATCGGAACGGTCGATGAAGAGGTCGCTGCGCGTCGGTGGCGCGGAAACCCTCAACATCTACCTCGGCGATCTTTCGAGCGGCCTGCTCGGCTGGGCAACCTTCCCGAAGCGCTCGATAAACAAGATGGACGGCGTCGTCGTGCTGAACGAGTCGCTGCCGGGTGGCACCGCCACCAACTACAACCTCGGCGACACCGGCACCCACGAGGTTGGCCACTGGCTGAACCTCTACCACACCTTCCAGGGCGGCTGTAGTGGCTCCGGGGACGGGGTCAGCGACACCCCGGCCGAAGCCTCCCCGGCCTACCAGTGCCCCACCGGACGGGACACCTGCTCCTCGGCGGGCGTGGACCCGATCCACAACTTCATGGACTACACGTACGACTCCTGCATGTACGAATTCACTCCGGGCCAGGCCAGCCGCATGCTGACCGCCTGGAATGCGTATCGGGCATAGCCCTCGACCGGTACGGCCCGCTGCCGGCTCCCAAGGTTTGGAGCCGGCAGCGGCGCTTGCCGGGCCGGCGCTCAGGCTTGCCGAGCCGGCGCTCAGGCCGCCGCGCTGCCCTGATCGACGGTGGGGGCCGGCGAGCCGGCGCGTCGAGGCTGGCCGGGGTGACCCGACGCGGTCTGACCACCCGGCTCCAGCCACACCTGAACCGCCGGTCTCGCCACCCCGGCGATGTCGTGCTGGGCGATCATCGCGACATCAATGCTGAACTCGAAGAGCCGCCAGTCGATGTCGTAGATCGCGCAGTGCCGGCGGGCCAAGCGGGTCACCCGGGCCGGATCCGTCACCAGCTGTGCCCGACCCGCGAGGTAGGCCTCGTCGTCGCTCTCCTCTGCGGGGAAAGAGTGCAGCGCGTAACGCCCGTCGCGCTCCAGGTCACGCCGCTTGGGCGAGTCGATCACGAAACAGAAGAGGCCCTCTTCGGCGAGCACCGGGGAGACCGGATGCACGCGAGGACCGCCATCGGCGCGGACCGTGGCCAGGTAGCCCAGGCCCGGCCCGTACTGCTGGAGAAGCCGGCGAACCCCGTCGGCGAGGCGGGGTACGTCGGCGGCGAACTCGGACCAGGAAGCCATACCCGCACCCTATCGAACGTGCGTTCGAATGCCCAGGCGAAATGGGCGCGTGTCGTCCCACTCGCTATGGTGGTCCGATGCTTCTCTCCGATCGTGACCTGGCCTCCGAGATCAAGGCCGGCACGCTGGCGCTGGAGCCGTTCGATCCCGCGCTGGTCCAGCCATCCAGCATCGACGTACGGCTGGACAAGCTCTTCCGGGTGTTCAACAACCACCTGTACACACACATCGACCCGTCCCAGCAGCAGGACGACCTGACCTCGGCGGTCGAGGTGCCCGACGGCGAGCCGTTCGTGCTGCACCCCGGCGAGTTCGTGCTCGCCTCCACCCTCGAGGTCATCTCGCTCGGGGACCAGCTCGCCGGCCGGCTGGAGGGCAAGAGCTCACTCGGCCGGCTCGGGCTGCTCACCCACTCGACCGCCGGCTTCATCGACCCGGGCTTCTCCGGCCACGTGACGCTGGAACTCTCCAACGTGGCGAACCTGCCGATCATGCTCTGGCCCGGCATGAAGATCGGTCAGCTCTGCATCTTCCGCCTCTGCTCACCCTCCGAGCACCCCTACGGATCGGCCGTCTACGGGTCCCGTTACCAGGGGCAGCGGGGCCCGACGCCCAGCCGCTCCTGGCAGAGTTGGCGTACCTGGCCGACACGCTGACGCCGGGCGACCCAGCGGTTGGCCACGGGCTGAGCCGGCGGCTACCCCACGGGCTGAGCCGGCGGCTACCCCACGGGCTGAGCCGGCGGCTACCCCACGGGCTGAGCCGCCGGCTACCCCACGGGATCAGCTGGCGGCCATCTCACGGACGAGCCGGCGGCGGCACCGCCGGGACCGACAGCCACCCGACGAGGCCCCGGACGAGACAGCTCGTCCGAGGCCTCGGTTCAGTCGCCGGCTCAGCCCGGTCGACGGAAACCGGCGATCGACGGCATGGTGTTGATGCTGGAAACCATGACCGGCTTGCCGGTCCGGGGCGCATGCACCATCTGGTCGTTGCCCAGATACAGGCCGACGTGGTGCAGGTTGCTGGGGCTGGAGAAGAAGACCAGGTCACCGGGGCGCGCTTCGGACCGCGAGATCGCCTGGCCCTCGTTCCACTGGGCGCCGGTGTAGTGCGTCAGGTAGACACCGGCCGCCTTGTACGCGTACTGCGTCAGGCCGGAGCAGTCGAACGAGTTGGGGCCGGTGGCACCCCAGACGTACGGGTCACCCACCTGAGCGCAGGCGGTCCGGATGGCGGTCCGGGCAGCTTCGCTGACCACACCGTTGATGGTGGGGCACTGCGGGGTCGACACCGTCGTCACTGGGAGTGAGTCCTTGAGGCGTGTGATCTCGGTGTCGATCTGTTTCTTTCTCGCCGCCAGCTCGCTCTCCTGCTTATCCTGCTCCGCAATCAGCTCGTCGAGCGAATTCTTCTGATCCTCGTACTTTTTGCGGATCGTCAGCACTTCCTCGAGCTGCCGGTTCTCCATCAGGGCAACCCGATTCAGCAAGGCCAACTCCTCGCTGATCTCATTCGGGTCATCGCTCACCAGCAGCGCGCCGAGTTCCCGTGACGGCCCACTGATGTAGTACTGCGAGGCCAGCCCGCCGATCCGCTTCATCGCGGTCTCGGTCTCCTGCTGGAGCGGAGCGAGCTTCTCCGCGAGCTCCTCCGACTTCTCGCGGTTGATCTTCAGCTCCGCCCGAACCTTGTTGTACTGCGCGATCGTGGGCTCCATCTCGCGCCACTGCTCGTCAATCGCGGCCTCGATCTCCTCCACGGACGGCTCGGCGTACGCGGGGACCGCCAGCACACCGAGACTGACCGCTACCGCGGCGACCGCAGCGAGCAGACCGTGAACGGACCGACGCAATCCGCCCGAACGGCGTGGCCCTACCCAGTCCTGGCGATGAGGGGGCGTGGTTGCCACCAGCACCGACTCCTTTTGCAACCCAGACCACGGGGCGCCTCGGGACAAGGGGGGGGGTACGAGGCAGACGATCCACCGCAGCGCAGGCACAACAATAGGCAGGGTCTGGCACAGAATCAAGGAAAGCCAACGGTTTTACTTCTGTGTAGTCGCTCGCCCACAAATAGTGCTGACCCAACTCAAAAAATGCACACTTTCAACGATATTTATATCCACACCCGTTACCTTCCGTAGTCGAGACGTAGCCGGGCTGATACGAAGCGACCGGCGGCCCGATGGGATGCCGCCGGCGTCCTGGTCCGGAAGCGGCTCTACCAGGTGCCGGCTCGGCACCTGGTAGAGCCCGCCATGGCTAGATCAGCCCGCGACCTGTGCACTCTTCTGGTCAACCGGCGGCTGCTCCGGGCGCACCGACCGGAGCAGGACGCTCGCCACGTCCACCACCTCGACCTGCTCGCCAGCGCCCTTACCGTTCACGCCGTCGTTGAGCATCGTCGAACAGAACGGGCAGCCGACCGCAACCATCGCTGCGCCGGTCGACATGGCCTCCTCGACCCGATCCACGTTGATCCGCTTACCGATCTTCTCCTCCATCCACATGCGGGCGCCGCCGGCGCCGCAACAGAAGGAGCGTTCACTGTTCCGCGGCATCTCGGTGAGCTCACCCTGGACCGCCGTTCCGAGCACCGCACGCGGCGGAGCAAAGACCCGGTTGTGCCGACCCAGGTAGCAGGGGTCGTGGTAGGTGACGCCGCCATCGACCGGCTGCACCGGAGTCAGCGCGCCGGTGGCCACCAGGTGGGCCAACAGCTGGGTGTGGTGCACCACCTCGAACTCACCACCGAGCTGCCCGTACTCGTTGCCCAGGGTGTTGAAGCAGTGCGGACAGGTAGCGACGATCTTGCGCCGGCTCTGCTCCCGGCCGTCGAATGCCTCGTTCAGAGTCTCGACATTCTGCTGGGCGAGCATCTGGAAGACGAACTCGTTACCGATCCGGCGGGCCGGATCGCCGGAACAGGTCTCCCCCTCGCCCAGGATGGCGAAGGAGACGCCGGCCTCGTGCAGCAGTGTGGCGACCGCCCGGGTGGTCTTCTTGGCCCGGTCCTCGAAGGCGCCGGCGCAGCCAACCCAGAACAGGTACTCGAAGTCGTCAACCTCGCCGACCCGCGGCACCTCAAAGTCGAGACCCTTGGTCCAGTCCTCCCGGGTGTTCTGCGGGGCACCCCACGGGTTGCCCTTGTTCTCCAGGTTGCGCAGCATCACCCCGGCCTCCGAGGGGAAGCTGGACTCGATGAGCATCTGGTAGCGACGCATGTCGACGATGTGGTCGACATGCTCGATGTCGACCGGGCACTGCTCGACGCAGGCCCCGCAGGTGGTGCAGGACCAGAGCACGTCCGGATCGATGACACCGGACTCCTCGGCCCCGCCGATCAGCGGCTTCTCCGCCTCGGCGAGCGCCAGCGCGTCAACGTGGGCGAGCTGCCCGTCGGTCGCCTTCTCCGCACCGGTCAGATCCTTGCCACCGCCAGCCAGCAGGTACGGGGCCTTCGCGTAGGCGTGATCGCGGAGGCTGAGCACCAACAACTTCGGCGACAGCGGCTTACCGGTGTTCCACGCCGGGCACTGGGATTGGCAGCGGCCGCACTCGGTGCAGGTACTGAAGTCCAGCAGCCCCTTCCAGGTGAACTGCTCGACCTGGGCGACCCCGAACTGGTCCTTCTCCGGGTCCGCCTCCTCGAAGTCGAGGAGCTCGCCGTTACTGGTCATCGGCCGCAGCGCACCGAGCCCGGACCCCGGCCGACCCGGGTTGCGCTTGAAGAAGATGTTGGGGAAGGCCAGGAAGCGGTGCCAGGCGACCCCCATGGTCACGTTCAGCGAAATCACGATCAGCCAGGTCATCGAGATCGCGATCTTGATGACGGCGGCGACGCTGACCCCGGCCTCCCAGTTCGGTAGCAGGCCGCCGACCGCATGACTGAGGGGCGCCGCCCAGACCGGGTACTCGAAGTGATCAGTGGCGACCTTGAAACCCCGGATGAGGAAACCCATCACCAGGACGCCGAGGATGACGGCCTCGACGAAGTAGCCCTGCCACATCGTTGAGCCCGTGAACCGGGATTTCCCACCGGGCCGGGTCGGTCGGTTCCGCAGCCGGATCACGATCAGCACCAGGATGCTGGCGATCCCGAAGATGCCGAGCCACTCGGTGACGAGACCGTAGACCGCCCAGTTCCCGACCAGCGGGAGCCCGCCGGTGGGAGAGACGACCTCGAAGTACGCCTCCAACACCAGCAGCGACAGCACGATGAACCCGACCATCACGAACCAGTGCGCGGCCCCCACCAGGCTCCAGCGAAGCATCCGGGTGTGCCCCGCGGTCTCCGCCAGCATCGTCCGCGTCCGCGTGGCCCAGTCGGTGAAGCGGGCCGGATCCGGCTGTCCCAGCCGGATCACCGCCACCATCTTGCTGACTGCCCGCACGGCGAGCCACACCGCCACCGCGGTGATGGCGGCCGCGACGATCGTGGTGGCGATCTGGACGCTGCCCATCGAGTCGGCCCTCCCGGTCTACTACTGCCTCGAGCGGCTCGGCGATCGGTACCCGGCCCAGACGCGGTCGGCGACACTCTGCCGCGTACTCGGCCCCGGACCGATCGTTGGACCTTGCCTCACCCGGTCGTGCAGTGCAGCCTACGCGCACGGTTACCCATCGGTAACGTGACGCATCTCGCATCCCTGAACGATGCCGTCCTGCGCCACACCCTAAGGTGCCGCGTCCGGCAGCGCCGGTTGGGGCCGAGTCGACCGGGCGGGCCAGGCGAGCGCGCCGGCTCCGGCCGGCGCGCGGGTGAACGCGTGGTCAACGCCAGCGCGAGAGCAGGATCAGGGAGCCGACCATTGCGCCGAAGCCCACCGCGAGGTTCCAGTAACCCCACGACATGACCGGATACGCCTGCTCGGAAAGGTAGTAGACCACCAGCCAGCCGATGCCGGCGACGATGAGCGCGACCGCCGTGACCGGCAACCAGACCGGGCTAGGCTTACGCGTCGCCGCCGTCGCCGTCGGACGCACATCCGTCGGCGGGGTGTACACCTTCTTCTTACGAACCTGAGACTTGGGCACGACGCTCTCCAGAGGGGGTGACGACCTCGTCCGGCCTGACAACCGGGCGCGAGGGCGACGGTCCATGGCCAATAATGTTCGACAGCTAGCGTAGTCCGGAAGACCCGTTCAGGCCACGAAAGGGTCTTCTCCAACACCCCGGAGGGGTTATTGGAGCGGGCTGGCCGGCGACGAGGGGAGGGAACCCCGTGGAGTACACATCCGGCGCGACCTCCTGGCGGAAGGTGCTCCGGCGGGTCGTCGTCGCCCTCATCCGGCGCCCCCGGCAGCGCCGGCTCGGCTGGCCGGTCGGCGTACCGTTGATCGCCGCTGCGGCCGGGCTGCTCTTCACCACCACCGCTACCACCGCCGGGGGCACCACCCTGCGCGAGGACCGTCGCCCTCAGCTCAACCAGCTCATCCAGGACCGCCACGCCGAGGTGGCGGACAGCGAGCAGCGGGCGGCGGAGCTCCGCGCGGCGGTCGAGGCCCGTACCAACGCCCTCGCCGGTTCTGACGGGACAATCCGGCAGCAGCAGGAGCGGGCGGCGGCCAGCCAGGAGCCGGCCGGATTCACCGCCCTCACCGGCCTCGGGGTGACCGTGGAGCTCGACGACGCGCCGCGGCGCAGCGACGGCAGCCTGCCCACGGGCGTCACCAACGACGACCTGGTGGTGCACCAGGGCGACGTACAGGCCGTGGTGAACGCCCTCTGGGCCGGCGGCGCGGAGGCGATGTCAATCATGGATGTCCGCGTACTCGCCACCAGCGCGGTACGCTGCGTCGGTAACACCCTGCTACTCCATGGCCGGGTGTACTCCCCTCCATTCAAGATCGTAGCGATCGGTGACCCCGCTGCTCTCCAGCGGTCCCTCACCGAATCCGAGGGAGTCCGGTTGTTCAGAGACCTGGCGAACACCTACAAGCTCGGCTACAAGGAGACTGGCTCCACCGTGACGGTGCCGGCGTTTGATGGCTCAGCCGCCCTCCGTTGGACGACGGTGCCCGAATGACCAGGGAACCGGAGAGCTGGCAACCCGATCGGGACAACGATGAGACGGCGTTCCTGCCGCGGCTGGAGCGCCCCTGGCAGCAGCCCCGGCACGATGCGGAGCAACCGTTCCCCCCGCCGGGACCCCTGCCCCGGCCGGCCGCCCCAGCCCAGCCGGGTCCACCGGGCCAGCCGGCCGCCCCAGGCCAACCGGACCCACCGGGCCAGGAGGACGCCCCAACCCAACCGGGCCTGCCGATCCAGCCGCCCGGGTTGACCGGCCCGCCGCCGGGCCCGCCGCGCCAGTCACCGCGACACTCGGCCGACCGGCCGCTCGAGCAGCCGACCGCAGCCCACCGGGAACTTCGGCCCGAACCCCCACCCCACTCGTCGGGGCCACCCACTCCGTCCCCAGCACCGAGCCCGGTCCATCCGCGCCGGTCAGCGTGGGACCGCACCCCATCGACGGCTGACGCCCCCACCGCCTTCATCCCCACCACACCGCCGCGGACCGCGACCCCGAACGCTGACACGGCCCCGAACGCTGACACGGCCCCGAAGGCAGGCACCGCCCCGAACGCTGACACGGCCCCGAAGGCAGGCACCGCCCCGAACGCTGGCGCAGCGCCCAAGGCCGGCCCGGTCAGCGAGCCCCCCCGGGGCACTGGCTCCGCCGCCGATCCGGCGGCCACCGCACTCATCCCGCGAGTCGCCAGCCACACCCCCCCGCCGCTCGACTCCACCGCCCTGATGGGCGCTGTGCCCCAGCCACCCCGGGACGCGGACGCCACGACCGGACCCGCCGGCGGGGAGCCGGCCCCGCCACGCCGGGGCGAGCGGGTGGTCAAGCTACGCCCGGAGCAGTCCGGCGACGGTTACAAGAGCGTCTACTCGCAGTTGACCCGGCCGACGTTCCGGTCCCGCTTCCGCACCGGCGTCCGCGCCGCCGGAGAGGTACTCATCACCTTCGGCATTGTGGTGCTCCTCTTCGCCGGGTACGAGATCTGGGGGAAGTCGGTGATCGTCAACGCCCACCAGAACGACCTCAGCCAGCAGCTCGCCGAGGCGTGGGGGCCGACCGGTGACCCAACTGTGACGCCCTCCGCTGCTCCCTCGTCCGCCCCCGCCTCGCCGGCAGTGCAGGGCACGCCGATCGCCGGCCTGTACATTCCACAGCTCGACAAGAACTGGATTGTCGTCGAGGGGGTGACCCAGAAGGACCTCCGATACGCCCCGGGCCACTATCCGACGAGTGCCCTCCCCGGCCAGCTCGGCAACTTCTCCATCGCTGGGCACCGGAACCGGGCCACCTTCTGGCGACTTGACGAGCTGAACGACGGCGACGTGATCGTTGCCGAGGATCGGGACAACTGGCACATCTACCGAGTCACTCGCAACCACATCGTCAAACCGAGCGAGGTGTCGGTGGTGGCGCCGGTTCCCAGCGAACCGGGCGCCGAGCCGACCGACGCGATGCTCACCCTGACCACCTGCCACCCGAAGTTCGACAACTACGAACGCCTGATCATCCACGCGAAGCTGGACCGGACCCAGGCCAAGTCGGCGGGTCGCCCGGCGGAACTGGGGGGCTGAGGAGATGTACGCCTGGATCTGGCGGAAGTTGCCGTTCGGGCTTCCCGGCAAGCTGGCCGGAAGCGTCCTGTTGACAACGGCCGCGGTCGCTCTGCTCTGGTACGTGGTCTTCCCCTGGGCTGAGCCGCTGCTCCCCTTCGACGACGTACAGGTCGGTCAGCAAACGGGAGAGCCCGGGGACCCGGGTGCTCCCGGCTACCCGCCGCCCGGCGACGGACCGGCACCGACCGAGGACGGGCACGACCTGCCGTACGACACGGACGAGAACAACCCGCCCCCCTCACCGGAAGAGTGACCCGTGCGCATCCTGGTCATCGACAACTACGACTCGTTCGTCTTCAACCTGGTGCAGTACCTGGGTCAGCTCGGCGCCGACTGCGAGGTGCGCCGCAACGACGAGATCAGCGTCGCGGAGGTCGGGCAGGCGAACGCCGATGGCGTCCTGCTCTCCCCCGGCCCGGGTAGCCCCGATCGCGCCGGCATCTGCCTGGATGTCATCCGGGAGTACGCCGGTGCGCTCCCCCTCTTCGGTGTCTGCCTCGGCCACCAGGCGATCGGGGAGGCGTTCGGCGCCACCGTCGCCCAGGCTCCGGAGCTGCTGCACGGCAAGACCTCGGAGGTCCGGCACCAGGGCGTGGGGGTACTGGCCGGCCTACCGGAGGTGTTCACCGCGACCCGCTACCACTCGCTCACTCTCGTGCCGGGGACGTTGCCGGCCGAGTTGGAGGTCACCGGTTGGACCAGTTCCGGTGTGGTGATGGCGATGCGTCACCGGACGTTGCCGATCGAGGGGGTGCAGTTTCACCCCGAGTCGGTCCTGACCGAGGGCGGGCACCTGATGCTGGCGAACTGGCTGGCGTCCTGCGGCTTTCCGGAGGCGCTGGAGCGTGCCCCCGCGTTGGCGGCCGAGGTCGACGCCCGCCGCCGTACCGCCTTCAGCACCACCTAACCGGCGATCAACGGCGCCGCACCTCAATCACCGTTGCCCGGCGTGTCGGTCGGCTCCGGCGTCGGTGTCGGCGTCTCGGTCGGCTCCGGCGTCGGGGGCTCGGTCGGCTCCTCCAGCACCGTCACCGTGATGGTCACCGTCTTGCCCTTCTCAAGCTCGGTGTTCGGACTCGGGTTCTGGTTCGTCACCCGGCCTTCCTCACCCGGCGGCACCGGCTGGCCATCCCTGATGTCAACCTTGTAGCCGGCGTTTTCGAGCTCCCGCTTGGCATCCTCAACATAGGACTGCACCACGTTCGGTACGGTGCCGATGTTGCCCTTGGAGACGGTCAGGGTGACCTCCTCACCCTCCGCCGCCTGGCTGCCCTCATCCGGCGTCACCCGCAGGACGGTGCCCGCCGGCTTCGCGTCGTCGACCTCCTCCCGCGCGACCTCGAAGCCGGCATTCTCCAGCTGCCGCTTCGCGTTGTCGTAGGTGGAGCCGACCAGGGTGTCCGGAATCGTCACCGTCGCCGGCCCCGCGCAGATGAAGACCGTGACGACGTCGTCCGGGGCCAGCCGCTCACCCTGGGCGGGATCCTGGTTGGCCACCTCCCCCTTGGTGCAGTCGTTGTCGCGGACCTCCGGGCCGGTATTCGCCACCAGGTCGGCCTTCTTGATCGCCGCGAACGCCTGCTCCTGGGTCAGCCCGGTTACCGGCGGGACCGTGGCCCGCTCGGGTTCGGTGGGCCGGAAGGCGTACACCGCCAGCGCGGCCACCGCGAGTACGGCGAGCGCGGCGAAGGTGGCGATCAGCCACGACGATGTCCGGCGCCGACGTGGGTCGCCGACCCGGGCCGGAATCTGTTGGGTACGCGGACCGGGCGCGGCGGCCGGGTATCCAGCGCCGGCCGGGGCGATCTGGGTGGCCTCCTCCTCCCGCAGGACCGGGGTCGCCATGACCGGCCGTCCGGCGGCGGCACGCAGCAGGTCCGCCCGCATCTCGCCGGCGCTCTGGTAGCGGTTGAGGGGGTTCTTCGACAACGCCTTGAGGATGATCGCGTCGACGGCCGGGGGGACCTCCGGGTTGAGGTCGCTGGGCGTCGGCGGCGTTTCCCGGACATGCTGGTACGCGACGCTGACCGGGCTGTCCCCGACGAACGGCGGGTGCCCGCAGAGCAGTTCGAAGAGCACACAGCCGGCGGCGTAGACATCCGAACGGGCGTCCACCGACTCGCCGCGGGCCTGTTCGGGCGAGAGGTACTGGGCGGTGCCGATCACGGCGCTGGTCTGCGTCATCGTGGTCGCGCCGCTGGCCAGCGCCCGGGCGATCCCGAAGTCCATCACCTTGACCTGGCCGGTCTGGGTGAGCATGACGTTGCCGGGCTTGATGTCCCGGTGGATGATGCTGTGCCGGTGGCTGAACTCCAGCGCCGCGCACATGTCGGCGCAGATCTCCAGCGCCCGCCGCGGCTGGAGCCGCCCCTCGGCGCCCAGCACCTCCTTCAGGGTCCGCCCGCCGACGAACTCCATGACGATGAACGGCAGGGTCTCACCGGTCGGCGCCTGCTCCTCGCCGGTGTCGTAGACGGCGACGATGGCCGGGTGGTTGAGGGAGGCCGCGTTCTGCGCCTCCCGTCGGAACCGCATCTGGAAGGTGGCGTCGCGGGCCAGATCGGTCCGGAGCATCTTGATCGCAACATCCCGACCCAGTCGCAGGTCACGACCGCGATGCACCTCGGCCATGCCGCCGTAGCCGATAAGCTCGCCGACCTGGTAGCGGCCACCGAGCAGGCGGGCCTGCGCTGTCATCGCGTCTGTCGTCCTTCGCTCGTCGTCGTGTCGTCGCCGCCCGTCGCGGGCAGTTGCAGTTGACGGTACGACGTTTGGTCCGAATCGTCGCGTCCGTCGAGCCGGAGTTCGCCGGACGTTCCCGTCGACTGCACCGGCCGGCCGGTGGGCCCGGCATACACCTCGCCCCAAACGTAGGAAACCATGCCAAAGCAGGTCAGGACCAGAGCGGCCAGGAGGAGGACAAGGAGCACCCTCCTAAACCGGGGCCGGCGCGACCGCCGGGCCGGTTTCGGGGAGTGCCTGAGTCGCCCTGAGGCCAGCGGCACGGCGGCAACCGGGGACCACTGCGCCGGCGGTTGCGGGGCCAACGACGGGAAGGGCTGCGGCGGGGAGGGCTGCGACGGGAAGGGCTGCGACGGGAAGGGCTGCGGCGGGGAGGGCTGCGGCGCCACCGGCGAACGGGAAGCCTGCGGTGGACGGGCAACGACCGGCGGCGGCACTTTGGCCCGGCCCGGCGCCGGGGCGGCAGGTGCGGGCCCGGGCGCGGCAGGTGCGGGCGCCGACGAATTCACCCTGGCCCAACCCGGCGGTGCAGGCGCTGGCGAAACCACGCTGGCCCGACCCGGCGGTGCGGACGCCGGCGAAACCACGCTGGCCCGACCCGGCACCGCCGAAACCGGACTGGCCTGGCCCGCCGCCCGGGCGGCCTGGGAGAGCTGGGTCTTCAGTTGTCGAGCCACTCCGGCCAATGCCGCCGCGGTCGTCCAGCGGTCCGCCGGGTCCTTCGCCATGGCCTGCTCGACCACCGCCCGCACCTGCGGCGGAATGTCAGCCGGCAGCGCCCGAGGTGTGTCCCGGACGTGCTGCAGGGCGATCTCCAGTGGGTTGTCACCCGCAAACGGCCGCCGGCCGGAGAGACACTGGTAGGCGACCACACCGAGGGCGTACACATCCGAGGCCGGGGTGGCGACCGCTCCGGTGGCCTGCTCCGGTGAGATGTACGAGGCGGTACCGAGCACCGAGCCAGCGGCGGTGAGCTGGGCCACCAGGTCGGATCGGGCGATACCGAAGTCGGTGAGTACCAGGGTGCCGTTCGGCCGGACCAGGAGATTGCCGGGCTTCACGTCCCGGTGCACGATGCCCTCCAGGTGGGCGGCGTGCAACGCGTCGGCGGCCTGGGCCACCAGGGCCATCGTCCGGGCGGAGGTGAGCCGGCCGACCCGGTTCAGGGTGGCCAGGAGCGCCTCGCCCTCCACATGCTCCATCACCAGAAAAGCGATCTGCTGGTCGCTGCCGAAGTCGTAGATGTCAACGACACCGGGGTGGTTGATGGTCGCCATCGTGCGCGCCTCGCCCCGGAACCGCTCGGTGAAGTCAGGATCGTCCAGCAGGGCCGGCAGGAGACTCTTCACGGCGACTGTCCGGCCGAGCACCTCGTCGGTGCCGCGCCAGACATCGCCCATGCCGCCGCTGGCGATCCGCTCGTCGAGACGGTAGCGGTTGCCGAGCTTCACCCCGGTA
Organism: Salinispora sp. H7-4; assembly: GCF_013416675.1. Classification (NCBI taxonomy): domain Bacteria; kingdom Bacillati; phylum Actinomycetota; class Actinomycetes; order Micromonosporales; family Micromonosporaceae; genus Salinispora; species Salinispora sp. H7-4. The sequence goes on along the minus strand of NZ_JABZED010000006.1, from coordinate 286,976 downwards.
CTGAGCACGTCAGCGGCTCCCCGGCGAGGCGATCGCCGCCCGCATGATCTGCCCGGCGATCCGCGCGGCCTCGGCGCTACCGCCGTCGCCGGCCTCCTCCAGCAGGACACAGACCGCGGAGACCGGGCTTCCGTCCTCGTCCAGCGCGAAGCCGATGAACCAGCCGTGGGGAGGAGTGTCCGGGCCCGCCTGCGCCGTGCCGGTCTTGCCGCCGACGGTGTAGCCACTGATCCGGGCGTTGCGGCCGGTGCCGTTCTGGACGACACTCTCCATCATCTCCCGCAGGTCCGCGGCGACCTGGTCACTGACCGGCTGGCGCAGCTCGTCGGGCTCGGCGGTGTAGTAGTTGGTGGTGCGGTCAGCACCGAGAATCTGACTGACCAGGTACGGCCGCATCTGGCTGCCGTCGTTGGCGACCGTGGCGGCGATCAGGGCACCCTGGAGCGGGGTCATCCGGACATCCCGCTGGCCGATGGAGGACTGGGCGAGGGCGGCCGGGTCAACGCTGCCGTCGGGGTTCTCCATGCTGCCGGTCCGACTGGCGGCGACCGGTTCGCCATCCTCACCGAGCCGGCCCACGGTCAGGTCGTCCTGCTCGAAGCCGAACTGCCGGGCCTTCTCCTTGAGGGTGTCCGCGCCGAGGCGTACGCCGAGCTGGGCGAAGCCGGTGTTACACGACTCGGTCACCGCGTTCATCAGGGTGACCTCCTCCTCCGGGCAGATGGAGGGGGCCGCGTTCCCGATCGGCTCGCCCGAGGAGGGCGGCGTCCAGCTGGGCCCGGCGGGGATCTTCGTGTCCTGGGTGACACCGTTCTCGAGCGCGGCGGCGGCTGTCACGATCTTGAAGGTGGAGCCCGGCGGCAGCACCTCGCCGAGCGCCCGGTTCTTCAGCGGACCGTCCGGGTTCTGCTGCAGCTCGTTGTAGGCCGTCGTGGCCTCGTCCGAGTCGTGGCTGGCCAGGGGGTTCGGGTCGAAGCTCGGCATCGAGACCAGCGCCTGCACCGCCCCGGTACGCGGGTCGAGCGCGATGGCCGCACCCTTGCTGACCCCCGCACGGTTGTCCCGCAGTTGCTCGTACGCGACGTCCTGCGCCTGCTCGGAGATGGTGAGCAGGACGTTCGCGCCGGCGGTCTCGTCGCCGGTGACCAGGTCCCGCAGCCGGTCGCCGATCAGCTGGTCGCTGGTGCCGGCCAGGAACGCGTTCTCCGCCTCCTCGATGCCGGTGTCGGCCAGGTTGACCGGCTTGTAGCCGATCGCGTGGGCGTACTTCGCCCCGCCGGGATAGGTGCGCAGGTACTCCAGCTCCCCGTCGGTCTCCTTACTCACCGCGAACGCCGTACCGCCGGCCTCGATGTTGCCGCGCTTGCGCTCGTATTCGGCGACCTGGACCCGGCCGTTGTAGTCGCTGTTGCGGTAGTCGTCGGCCTTGTAGGCCTGAATCCAGTTCAGGTTCACGAAGAGCATCCCGAACAGGACCATCACGACGAGACCCACCCGGCGCAGTGGTGCGTTCACGGTCTGATCACCTCCGTGGGGGCACCGTGTAGCTGCTCTGGTGGGCCACCCGTCGGTCGGGTCGATGGAGCGCCTCCGCCGGTCACCGGCCGACGGGCGGCATCGGAGACCCGGAGCAGGATCGCGATGAGCAGCCAGTTCGCCATCAGCGACGAACCGCCGGCGGAGAGGAACGGCGTGGTCTGGCCGGTGAGCGGGATCAGCCCGCTGATCCCGCCAACGATCACGAAGACCTGGAGCCCGAGGGTGAACGCCAGACCACCGGCGAGCAGCTTGCCGAACGAGTCGTGGACTGCCAGCGCGGCGCGCAGCCCCCGCTCGACGATGAGCAGGTAGACCACCAGCAGGGCGGAGAGACCGAAGAGACCGATCTCCTCGCCGAGGCCGGCGAAGATGAAGTCGTTCTGCACCTCGGGCAGCTTGAGCGGCTGGCCGGCGCCGGGCCCGGCGCCGAACATGCCTCCGCTACCAAGGGCGAGCAGCCCCTGCACCAGCTGGTAGCCGTCGTTGTACGGGTCGGCGAACGGGTCCAGCCAGATGTTGGCCCGCAGGTAGAAGTTGGCGAACGGGCCACCGATCAGGTCGCCCAACACGTACGCCAGGTAGGCGCCGCCGAAGAAGAGCACCAAACCGATGAGGAGCCAGCTCACCCGTTCGGTGGCGATGTAGAGCGTCGCCACGAACATGCCGAAGTAGAGCAGGGAGGTCCCCAGGTCCTTCTCGAAGACCAGGACCAGGAGGCTGATCAGCCAGACCACCACCACCGGCCCGAGGTCCCGGCCCCGGGGGAGGTCGACACCGAGGAACCGGCGACTGGCCAGGGAGAGGACTTCCCGCTTGCGGACCAGGTAGTACGCGAAGAAGGCGAGCAGCGCGAGCTTGGCGAACTCACCGGGCTGGATGGAGAGACCACCGACCCGGATCCAGAGCTTCGCGCCGTTGATCTCGGAAATGCTCCGCGGTAGCACCGCCGGGATCATCACCAGCACGATGCCGGCGAGACCCAGGGTGTACGCGTACCGAGAGATCGAGCGGTGGTCGCGGACCACCGCGAGCAACCCGGCGGCGAGGGCGACCGAGATCAGTGTCCAGGCGAGTTGACGCCCGCCGGTGCCGGCGAAGGTCGCCAGTTCGGCCCGCTCGGCCGGGGTGGCGCGGGCCAGGTCCAGCCGGTGCAGGAAGCCGACACCGAGGCCGTTGAGGAGGGCGACGGACGGCAACAGGGCCGGGTCGGCGAAGGGAGCCAGGAACCGGATCACCACGTGCAGGCCGAGGAAGACCGCGCTGAGCGCGGCGGCCGGCACCCAGAAGCTCGGCGTGACCGTGTCGAGCACGCTGGCCTCGACCATCGCCCCGTACGCGGCCACCAGCACCATGGCGAGTAACAGCAGCGACAGCTCGGCGTTACGCCGGGACCGGGCCAGCCGCACGCCGCTCTGCCCGCCCGTGGTCGTGGGCGGGGAGGTCGACGTGGCCGCTCCGGTCACTGAACGTCCTGACAGCTCAAGCCGGCGCTCACTCGGGCGACCGGCAGGCGGCCGGATCAACAGCCGGCGGCGGGATGGCGGGCAAGGCGTCGGGCGAGAGGGTCGGCTCGGTCGGCTCGCCGGTTGCCGACGCGCTCGGGGTGGCGGAGGCCGCCGAAGGTGTACTCGGACCGGTGGCCGGCGTTGACGCATCGAGCTCCGCGGTCGGGCTCGGCGCCGCTGGCGGGCTCGGAGTCGGGCTCGGGGGACAGGTCGGTTTCAGGTTGGGGTTGGTCGGAGTATCAGCGGTCAACTCGGCGAGCCGACGCTCCGCATCCGCTTCACTCTTGGCCGGAATGCCCTGTTTGACCTGTTCCTGTGCGGCGAGCGTGAGGTCGTCCAGCTCGGCGGAGCTGGTCGAGTGCACGGTAGAGAGGTCGACGCCGGCGATCTGACCCTCGACGCCGCGGAACACCGCGACCTGGCCGTTCCCCGTGGCTCCGACGTAGTACTGCCGCTGGGTGTAGCTCCACCAGCCGTACAGCGTTCCGCCCAGCAGGACGAGCAGGGCGAGACTCATCGCCGCGAGGCGGATCGGCCGGCGGCGGCGCTCCGGCTCGTCGTCCCCGGCAGTCGACTCGTCCGGCGGCGCCGGCGGCGCCCCGGAGAGCGCGGAGGCGCGGGCCGCGGGGGTGGAGTCATCGGCGGCGGTCGCCATGCCCCGGTCCCGGGAGGCGGCGCCACCGACGATCGGGCTCGCCTCGACGATGTCCTGGTCGGTCGCGTCGGCGATGATCACGGTGATGTTGTCCGGCCCGCCACCGCGCAGCGCGAGCTGAACCAACCGCTCCACGCACTGCTGTGGGTCGGCGTACTCCCGCATCGTCTCCATGATCGTCTCTGCGCTCACCACGCCCGAGAGACCGTCGCTACAGATCAGGTACCGGTCGCCGGCGAGGACCTGGCGGACCGAGTACTCCGCGTCGATGTCCCGGCCGTCAAGGGCCCGGGTCAACAGCGACCGCTGGGGGTGGCTGCTCGCCTCCTCGGCGCTGATCCGGCCCTCGTCCACCAACATCTGGACGTAGGTGTCGTCCTTGGTTATCTGGGCGAACTCGCCGGCACGCAGCAGGTAGGCACGAGAGTCGCCGATGTGCACCATGCCCAGCTTGCTGCCGGAGAAGAGGATCGCGGTGAGAGTCGTCCCCATCCCCTCCAGCTGCGGGTTGGCGTCAACCGTCTCGCGTAGCTGTTGGGTGGCGTTGGTGACAGCCGAACGAAGCGCATCCACGAGGGCGTTGCCCGGGACATCCTCGTCCAGCGGCGCCATGGCGCCGATGACGATGTTGCTGGCGACATCACCGGCGGCCATACCGCCCATGCCATCGGCGACGGCGAGCAGCCGTGGCCCGGCATAGACGGAGTCCTGGTTGCCGTCTCGGATCAGCCCGCGGTCGCTGTGGGCCGCATAACGGAGGGTCAGAGTCATGGCCGTAATTCGAGTGAGGTGCGCCCGATGCGGATCGGCACGCCGAGGGGGACGGGGGTAGGTCCGGTGACCTTAGCGCGATCCAGGTAGGTGCCGTTAGTCGAACCCAGATCCTCAACGAACCACTGCCCGTCGCGGGGCACAAGCCGGGCGTGCCGCGCGGAGGCGTAGTCGTCGGTAATCACGAGAGTGGAATCCTCGGCCCGACCGATTGTGATCTGCGCTTCACCGAGGGTGATGCGAGTGCCGGCCAACTGGCCGGCGGTCACCACCAGCTGGCGGGCTGCCTTTCCCCGCTTCACCCGGGCCGGCTTACCGCCCTGCCCAAGGACGGCTCCGACCCCCCGAGGGGCCGCTACCAGCCGGCCAGAGCGGGCGCCCGCGAAGAGGTCCCGGCGAATCACCCCGACCACCGTGAAGACGAAAATCCACAGCAGGATCAGGAACCCGAACCGGGCAACGGTGACAACGAGTTCCGGCAAGGCCGATCAACCATCCACGCGGAAGGTCAGGGTGGTGGTGCCGAGCTGGACCATGTCGCCAGGGTTCAGGGCGACGGCGGAGACCCGCTGACCGTTGACCATCGTGCCGTTGGTTGACCCGAGGTCGGTCAGCACGACCTGCCCACCGTCGAAATCCAGCCGGGCGTGTCGCCGCGAGATGCCGACATCGGGTAGGCGCAGGGTGGCCTGGTCGCCACGGCCGATCACGGTCGTGCCCAGCTGGAGCGGGTAGGTCCGCCCATCGCCGGAGACCAGCCGAACGTTGTGGCCGCCACCCTGACCGGGCGGCGGGCCGTAGCCACCCCCCTGGTCGTAGGCGGGGTAGGCCGGCGGGCCCGCGTCATAACCCGGCGGGCCGGCGTCGTAGCCCGGCCCCGACACCGGGGCGACCTCACCGCCGGTATAGACCTCGGCGGTGACCCGGAACATACCGGTGTCGAGCCCCTCCCCTCGTTCGACCTCGACGATCACGTCGCCGTAGACCGTCCACGCCTGCTCGCCGATGAACTCCGCCTGCGACTGGGCCAGCTCCTGGGCCAGCGCGGCGGCGTACGGCGCCAGCCGACTGTGGTCGTATGGCGAGAGATCGATCACGTAGCGGTTGGGCACCAACGTGCGCCCACCGGCCAAAATCGCCTTGTGCGCCTCGGCCTCCCGCTGCATGGCGTTGAGGATCTCCACGGGGTGGACCACCCCTTTGAAGACCTTGGCGAAAGCCCCTTCGACCAGGCCTTCCAGACGCTTCTCGAAGCGTTGCAGCACGCTCACCGGCTCCTCCTCGGGTCCCGAGGACATGATGGTATCCGGCCGAGGAGCGTGCAGCTCACACGCCGCTCGGCCGTGCTTGTCCCGGCCCGTTCGGCGGGCCGGTTCCGTCGTGCTAGTCTTTCGTCCGCCACAAACGGTGGCCGTCCTACGAGGGTAACCGTTGGTGGCAAGCGCGAGGAGCCACGTAGAATGTCCCGAGCTCGGCGGTGCAGCCGGAGGGCCGGGAATCAGGTGTCTCCGGTTGAAGCCACGGGGAAGTGGCGGAATGGCAGACGCGCACGGTTCAGGTCCGTGTGCCCGAAAGGGCGTGGGGGTTCAACTCCCCCCTTCCCCACCAGACGAGGGCTCCGCAGTAGCGGGGCCCTCGCGCCGTCTCGGGGCACGTCGTACGTCACGCTATGCTCCGATCGTTCTTGACTCCGACGGACCAGGAGTGACGTGTGAGTGTCGCATTCGTGACCGGATCGGGCGGTCTCATTGGTTCCGAAGCGGTCCGGCATTTTGCCGGCCTCGGTCTCGATGTCGTCGGAATTGACAATGACATGCGGCAGGAGTTCTTCGGCGCGGAGGCCTCGACCGCATGGAACGTCCGACGGCTCACCGAGGAGCTGGGCGCCGCCTACTCGCACCAGAGCATCGACATCCGCGACCGGGACGCGCTCGCGAAGCTCTTCCGCCGGTACGGCCGCGACACCGCCGTGGTGATCCACACCGCCGCACAGCCGTCGCACGACTGGGCGGTCCGCGACCCGTTCACGGACTTCGACGTCAACGCCGCCGGCACCCTCAATGTGCTGCAGAACGTCCGCGAGCACTGCATCGAGGCGCCGGTCATCCACTGCTCCACCAACAAGGTCTACGGGGACCGGCCGAACAGCCTGCCGCTGGTCGAGCTGGCGACCCGGTGGGAGATCGAGCCCGGGCACCCGTACGAGCAGGGCATCCGCGAGGACATGTCGATCGACGCCTGCCTGCACTCGATCTTCGGCGCCTCCAAGGTGGCGGCGGACGTGATGGTGCAGGAGTACGGCCGCTACTTCGACATGCAGACGGCCTGCTTCCGCGGTGGCACCCTGACCGGGCCCGCGCACGCCGCCACCGAGCTGCACGGTTTCCTCGGGTACGTGATGCGGGCCAACATGGAACGCCGGAAGTACAAGATCTTCGGATACCAGGGCAAGCAGGTCCGGGACGCGATCCACAGCTCGGACGTGGTCTCGGCATTCGAGTCGTTCTTCCGTAACCCGCGCTCCGCCGCCGTCTACAACCTGGGCGGCGGCCGGCACTCCAACACCTCGATGCGGGAGGCATTCGCCCTGGCCCAGCAGATCACCGGGCAGGAGATGGACTCCGAGTACGTCGAGGCGAACCGAATCGGCGACCACAAGTGGTGGATCGGCTCGAACGAAGCCTTCCACGCCGACTACCCGGACTGGAAGCAGGTCTACGACGTGCCCATGATCATGCGGGAGATCTACGAGGCCAACGTCGACACGTGGGTTCCGCGGTCATGACCTCCCGGGGCAAGCGGAACGTGCTCGGCGTCCTCGTTGATGTCACCGACTACGCCACCGCCACCGAGACGGTCGTTACCGCGGCGCACGAGCGGCAGCCGCTGGCGCTGACCGCCCTGGCCGTACACGGCGTGATGACCGGTGTGCTCGACCCCGCACACAACGCCCGGTTGAACTCGTTCGACGTGGTCACTCCGGACGGACAGCCGGTGCGCTGGGCGCTCAACCTGCTGCACCGCGCCGGGTTGACCGACCGGGTCTACGGCCCGACGCTCACCCTGCATGTGCTGTCCCGCTTCGCCGACGAGGGCCTTCCGGTCTACCTCTACGGCTCCACCGAGGAGACGCTCGCAACCCTGGTGCCGGCGCTGGAGCGAATGTTTCCCGCGCTGAAGCTCGCCGGGGTGGAGCCGTCCAAGTTCCGACCGGTGCAACCCGGCGAGGATGTCGAGATCGCTGATCGGATCCGGGGCAGCGGGGCCCGGCTCGTGCTGGTCGGGCTGGGCTGCCCGCGGCAGGAGATTTTCGCGTACGCCATGCGACCGCTGCTGGACATGCCGCTGATGGCGGTCGGCGCGGCCTTCGACTACCACGCGGGTCTGCTGCGGCAGCCGCCACCGTGGATGCAGCGGGCCGGCCTGGAGTGGCTCTGGCGACTCGGGCTGGAACCGAAGCGGCTCTGGCGCCGCTACGTGATCCTCAACCCGGCCTACCTGGCCCGGCTCGCCGCACAGAAGACCGGCCTGTGGAAGGCGGAGCCGCCGGAGCCCGCCACCGACCAGCCCACCAGCTTCGCGGTCTGAGGAAGGTCCGGGCACGGCACGGGGCCCCTCCCGGAGACTCCGGAAAGGGCCCCGCCCGGCGGAACCAGATCAGACCGTCAGGGTCCAGGTGTTGATGTAGCCGGTGTCCCGGCGGTAGACGTCGCGGACCTGAAGCTGCCAGGTCCCCTCGGCCGCCTCGCTGGAGACGTTCACCGTGTAGGTCTCGTTGACGTTGTCGGCGGAGTCGGACAGGTCGTTGGTCTTCAGCCGGTAGGACGAGCCGTCCGGCGCGATCAGGTCGATGACGAGGTCACCCCGCCAGGTGTGGGGGATGTCCACCGCCACGGTCGAGGAGGAGGAGGCGTCCCGGTCGCAGTCGGCGATGGCGATCGAGCTGGTCACCGCGGAACCGGCGTCCGGGATCGACACGTCGGTGTTGTTGGTGCCGGAGCAACCGGTCGGCGGCGGAGGCGGAGGCGGCGTGCTGCCACCGTCGCCGACGTAGAGGAGCTTGTTCGGGGAACCGCTGCCCGGGGAGCCGATCGCGCCGTCGGTGGCGCTGTCGACCAGCGCGTCCCGAATCTGCTGCGGGCTGTACGACGGGTTGGCCGACAGGACCAGTGCCGCGGCACCCGCAACGTGCGGCGATGCCATCGACGTGCCGCTGATCGTGTTCGTGCTGGTGTCACTGTCGATCCACGGCGCGGTGATCGACGAGCCCGGCGCGAAGATGTCCAGACAGGTTCCGATGTTGGAGAACCAGGACAGTCCGTCACTGCTGGTGGTAGAGCCGACAGTGATCGCATCCGGGGTGCGGGCCGGTGAGTAGTTACAGGCGTTGGCGCTGCTGTTCCCCGCCGCCAGCGCGTAGGTGACACCGGAGTCGATCGAGTTGGTGACCGCGTCGTCCAGCGCACTGTTCGCACCGCCGCCAAGGCTCATGTTCGCCACCGCCGGCTGGACCGCGTTCGCGGTCACCCAGTCAACGCCGGCCACGACCCCGGCCCAGGTGCCGCTGCCCGCGCAGTTCAGCACCTTCACGGCTACCAGGTTTGTCTCCTTGGCGACACCGTACGCCGTGCCACCGACGGTGCCGGCGACGTGCGTGCCGTGCCCGTTACAGTCGGTGTCGTTGTTGTCGGCGGTGTTGGTGCCCCAGGTGGCCCTACCACCGAAGTCCTGGTGGGTGGTGCGGATGCCGGTGTCGAGAATGTAGACAGTCACGTCACTGGCGGTGTTCGGGTAGGTGTAGGAGTTGTCCAACGGCAGGTCGCGCTGGTCAATCCGGTCCAGGCCCCAGGACGGGGGGTTGTTCTGGGTGTCAGTGATGGACACCTGGTGGTTCTGCTCGACGTAGGCCACCGCGGGGTCGGCCGCGATTCGAGCGGCGGCACCAGCGTCCACCCGCAGCTCGGCTCCGCGGAGGGCTGCGGTGTACGTCCGGGCTACCTGGCCACCGTGCCGGTCCACCAGGCGATCGGCGGACCGCTCGACCGCACCGCGGCCTACCGCGCTGTCCTTGAAGACCACGATGTAGCTGTCGGCTACGGCCGTAGCACCCCCCGCACTACGGATCTCACCGACCGGTTCAGCGGCCATAGCGGGGGCTGCGGACGCCATCATGGCCATCGTGGCTAGTCCGACGAACATGGACCTTCGGGATAGACCCATCTCCTCTGTCTCCCTCCGGCTGGCATCGGGGTCCACCGACTCCCGGCGAGTCGATCGATAGATGCCAATCCATCAATGAGAGTAATCGGCGGGGAGACGAGAAATCAACACATCGAGTCACCGACCCTGCGGGTAGGGTTACCTGGGAGATCACCGATACGGCCACGGGGATACCGGCACAACCGTCAGCGGGGCCGACCCGGGCCCTGCACGTAGAGCAGTTCGAGAATGGCCCGGGTCGCCTCGAACCAGCGATCCAGCCAACCCGGCGGTGGAACACTGCCCTTCGGCGGTAGTTCCATCAGGAGACCACGCAGCAACGGGTGATCCACCAGTGATTCCACCGGACCAGTCGACCAGCGGTCGGCTGGAAAGCCCGGCCCAGTCGGCGGATCCGGGTCGAGCGAAGTCAGGGGCTGGGGTGGAGCAGGTCGCTGGGGTGGGGAGCCGTCCTGCCGCTCGCCGGCTTCACCGTCCGGTGACACCACCTCAGTGAGCACCGTATCCCGGCGTGTCCCGCGGTACTTGCCACCGAACCGCTCCGGCTTGCCCGGACCGTTGGTGAGGTTCTCTGACCCGATCGTCGTCATCCGTCTCGCCTACTTCGTTCGGTTGCCGATCGGTGCGGCGGGCACTGGCCCCATGGCGCACCGACGGGTACAACGAGACGAAGCCGTTGTGGCGACGGGGCATTGGCGAGCCGGGTCACAACCGGGCCGATGCCCCACCCGAACGGGCCGGGCGGGGGCATCGGTACTGGTCAGCGCGGGTCGAAGGCACCGCCCCGCGCATTGCTGACGAAGGAACGCCAGTCACCCCGGCTGAAGACCAGGGCCGGGCCGGACCGGTCCTTCGAGTCCCGCACGCCGACCGCCCCCGGCACGTACGCCACCTCAACGCAGTTGTCGCAGTTCGGCCCACTCTTCGAGCTCTTGAACCAGGTGCCCTGCGTCAGGTCCACGGGGAACTCCTTGGTCGCCATTTCCACAACGGCTCCTCTGCCAGTTTCGCGATGTGTGCCATGGACTCCTCAGGACTGATGGCAGCCGCGCGGATATGATCAAAGATGAAGCTGTACTTCTGCAGTTCGTCGCTCTTCTCCAGGAAGAGCCCACCCGTGGCGTTCTCCGCGTACACAACATCCGGATCACTGGGTTCGGGGAAGCTCAGGATGCTGAAGGTCCCGTCCATGCCCGCATGCGCACCCACCTCGAACGGCAGGATCTGCAACGTCACGTTCGGTAGTTCGGTTACTTCCAACAGCCGCTTGAGCTGACCACGCATCACCGTGTCCCCACCCACCGGCCGGCTCACCACTGCCTCATCGAGCACCACCCACACATCGACTGAATCATCCTGAGTCAGCAACGACTGACGACCCAATCGGACACGGACACGTTGTGCGACCTGCTCGGCGGTGAAGTCCGGTCGCGCAGCACGGATCATGGCGCTCGCATACTCCTCGGTCTCCAGTAGACCCGGCACGACCTGCTGCTCGTAGGCACGGATGGAGCTGGCCGCCGCTTCCAGTCCGACGTACGCCCCGACCAGAACCGTGCTGTACGGGTGCCACCAGCCCTTCTGTCGGGCCTCCCGAGCGATCTGCACCAGCTCGTCGCTCTCCGCGCCCACCACGCCGTAGATCCGGAGCATGTCCCGGACATCGCGGGGCGTCGCTGTGGTGTGGCCGGTCTCGATCCGGGAGACCTTCGAGGCCGAGCACTCCAGCTGCTCGGCGACCGATTCGATGGTGATTCCCGCACCCTCACGCTGCCGACGGAGTTCCGCACCCAGCCGCCGGCGGCGGATCGTCGGGCTTCGCCGCTCAGCCACGGTGCCACCCCGGACTCACACTCGCGGTCATTGCCACCCGTCCCCCTCCACCTTGACAACTTCCCGGCTCGGCCATCGTGCCGGGGAGGGCACGACGGTGGACGGGCTCGCGGCGGCGGATGGCGGCGGGGCGAACCCGGACCTCAGTGTGCCGCCCGAATACGAACAGCTCAAGCATTGCATCGCTCTGGACCGACAACCCATCGGCAACAACCGACATGCAACTTGCATGTCGCACGTCACTGATGCACTCTATTCCCTATGGCGGATCACGTAGAGTCCCACTCCGCTCTCACACCGTGGTGATCCCGCGGTCAGGCACCAACAACGCCAGCCGGCGGGGCACCACCCCGAGGCCGACAACACATGTCCCCCGACAACTCCCGCCGGCGCCTCCGCCGGCCCTCTTTCCCAGGAGCCCATGTGCTTCCCCGCACCGGTGACGTACTGCACGTGACTCGCGCGGCGAGTGTCCAGTTCCTCCGACCCATCGCCTTCCGGGTGATCCGGGTCCTCGACTGGCCGACCTACGACGGTTGGCTCTGGCTAGACGGCTACGAGTTGAACGCATCGGGGGACGCGGTCAGCCGGCGGTCGATCTTCGTACAGCAGGAAGGACTGGACCAGATCCAGCCTGCGCCGCAACGCCACCCACAGACCGTAGGGACACCGCGCCGACCGCTGGCGCGGACCCCAGCGCGCGTGGGCTGACCTGCCAAAATCCTGAAACCTGGTAACCGCCCGGCCAGCCGGTAAAGGCACCCCCGGTCAGCCGTGAGGTTGACCGGGAACGTTCGGCCAGCCGGTGGGGTGGCGTGAACGTTCGGTCAGCCGGTGGGGGTGGGTTCGGGGGTGGGAGTGGGCATCGGCTGCGCTGACGACGGCGCGGGCCTCGACACCACCAGGACGACCGCTGTCCCCTCCGGCACCAGCACACCTGCTCGCGGTTCCGTCCCGATCACGATGCCCGGCGGCTGATCCGCAGTCCGATACTGGACCCGGTACGCCAGTCCGATCTGGTCCAGGAGCGCCTGGGCCGTCGCCAGTGGCAGGTCGACCACCGGGGGCATCGGAACCTCACTCGGCTCCGCTGTCGGCGACGGAGTGGTCGGCGCGACCGAGGTCGGCGTGGTCGTGGTCGGCGCGGCCGACGTTGGCATGGGCGACGTTGGCGTCGGCGATGCCGGTGGCGTGGTGGCCGACGGCGTGGAGCCGGGGTTGACCTGCTCGTCGTCGCCGGCGCCGAGGGTGAGCCAGAGACCGACGCCGAAGACGGCGAGCAGAAGGAGAATCACTCCCCAGAGAATCGGTGACCACCACCGTCGCCCGTTCGGCTCCGCGTACCACCCGGCCTCCTCCTGGTACTCCGGCGGACGCGGCGGCGGCACACCCGCACGCCCGGACCATGCCGCCGGCCCTCCGGTGGGGGGCAGGGGCGCGGTCTGGTCAGCAGGCGGCAGTGGCCCGGTCTGATCCGCCGGCAGCGGGCGGGTTTCGTCGTCCGGCCCGTCAGCGGCGGGCTTTCGGTCGTCGCTCATCCCACGTCCCCCCTCGCTGCCTGACGACAACCTAGCTGGCGAGCAGGGGGGCCGGCGGGAATCAGCTCACCACGGCCCGGTCCGTGTCAACCCCCACAACCAAACCACTCCGCTGTAACTACTCTACGTAAGAATTTGGGCTCGGTACTCCCCGCCCCGACCACAGGACGTTACGCTCGCCGGCATGGCGAGACGCGGCTGGGCAATATCGATCATGACCGCGCTCGGCACCGCTGCCGGTGCCGGCGCCGCCGCGCTGGGCTTCGGCTACGGCCTGGGCATCATCAACTGGGCCCCACCGCCTGATCAGAGTGTCGCAGTCACCGCCTGGACAGCCAGCCTGATCTGGGCCACCTGGATCGCTGCTACCTCTACTGTGGTTGGTGCGGTGTGCGCACAACACCTCCGCCGTCGTGGCCCGGTGGAACACCCACCGACCAGCAGCCACAGTGAGCCCTCCAGAGCGGACTCGTCGGCCGACAGCCCGAGCGGCCCCGAGACCACCGCACCAACCATCCGGGAGACGGCGAAGCGGAACCAGGCCAACCCGAGTGAATCCGACGGGGCACTCGGCAAGCTGGCGCTCGCCGGAGCCGCCGGGATCGGTGCCCTGATCACGGTCCTGTTGACCGCCGTACCGGCCCGGGTGGCCGTGGTACCCGGCGTCGCCGCACCCCGGGATGTCGCCGCTGGATACGCGGCCCTGGGTGTCCTGGTCGGCGTTGCCATCGCCGGATGGGCGTTGCACTCCCGCGCCGCCGCCACCAACGTGATCGCGACCGTCGGCTGGCTGTGGCTGCTCGCGGTGGTAGCCGTTGTGGATGGCGTCATCGCGGGGCGGGGACTGAATACCGCCCAGCTCGGCATCTGGCAACTCAGCGTCGGCGGAAGCGAGCTGTGGCTCCGCGACTGGTTCTACTGGCCGGGTGCGCTGCTGTCCCTCGGCTCTGCCCTCCTCATCGGCGCACTGGTCGCCCGTGGCACGGCCCGGAACCCCGACCAACGGGTTGGCACCACCGCCTCCGGCGCAGCCGGCCCGCTCCTCGTCGCAGTCGTCTACCTGCTCGCCGTGCCGGGGCTGGCGGACCTCGCTCCCGGCCAGGCGTCAGCGCACCTCATCGCCCCGTACGCGGTCATCATCGGTTTTGGGGGCTCGGCGCTGGTCGCCATGCTCGGCCAACGGGCCGACCGTCGGCGGCGGGCAGTTTTGCCCCAGCCGGCGGAGGCTCCGGCCGTTTCGCCCGAGCCGGCCGAGCCCTCGACCGATTCGCCCCAGCCGGCCGAGCCCCTGACCGCCCCACAGCCGGACGGTTCGACCGTCGCGACGGCTGCCCCTCGTCGCCGGGCGCGAGGATCAAGCAGCCGACGTCCCCGCACTGTGCCGGCGGACACCACGGCCGGGGTGCCGGTTCAGCGCAGCGTGGACGATGTACCGGCAGCGGACGCGGCCCCCGCCGTACCGGAGCCGACGGAGACGGGCCCGCCCCGGCCCCGGTCCCCCCGCCGCACCAGCTGACCATGGTGCCGAGCACGCCCCGGATCGGGGTCTGCCCCCGAGCCTTCGGTCACCATCGCCCCGACACTCCGACCGGAAGGGCGTACGATCGCCCGCCGGCCAGCTAGTCGACCGGCCAGGTGTGCACCGGCTCGTTGCTGCGCTGGAGTTCGGCGTACCGCTGGACCATGTGGTGCAGGGCCGCCGGCCGGTCGAGTTTCCGGTGCCGCTCGGCCGCCCACACCGTTTCCGCCTGCCACACCGCGCCGTTACGCCGGGTCCGACAACGCTGCTCGATGACGCCGAGCAGCCGGTCCCGCTCACCGGGAGCCACGCCGAACCGGTCGAGCCCGACCGCCGCCTGCGGCAGCAGCACGTCGAGGACCAGCTCGGCGACCGGCACCTCACCGAGCTGAGGCCAGTGCACCACGGCGTCCATGCCGCGTCGGGCTGCGGAGTGGAAGTTCTCCTCCGCCGAGCTGAACGGCAGCTGACTCCACGTCGGACGGTCCGCCTCCGCCAGTCCCCGTGCCGATCCGAAGTAGAAGGCGGCGTTGGCCAACATGTCGATCACGGTCGGACCGGCGGGCAGGACCCGATTCTCCACCCGTAGGTGCGGACGCCCTTCGGTGATGTCGTAGACCGGCCGGTTCCAGCGGTAGACCGTCCCATTGTGCAGGCGGAGTTCGCCGAGTTTCGGCACACCCCCGGCGTGCAGCACCTCCACCGGGTCCTCGTCCTCGCAGATCGGTAGCAGCGGCGGAAAGTAACGGACGTTCTCCTCGAAGAGGTCGAAAATCGAGGTGATCCACCGCTCGCCGAACCAGACCCGAGGACGGACACCCTGCGCCTTCAACTCGTCTGGCCGGGTGTCGGTCGCTTGTTGGAACAGCGCGATCCGGGTCTCCGCCCAGAGCTGTCGGCCATACAGATAGGGAGAGTTGGCCCCGGTCGCCACCTGGGCGGCGGCGATCGCCTGTGAGGCGTTCCAGTAGTCGGCGAAGCTGTCCGGCGCAACCTGGAGGTGGAACTGCAGACTGGTGCAGGCCGACTCAGGCGCGATCGAGTCGGTGTGGGTCTGTAGCCGCTCGACCCCGCGGATGTCGAGCTCGATGTCTTCGCCACGCGCTCCAACGATCTGGTCGTTGAGCACCCGGTAGCGCTCGTTGGCGGAGAGGTTGTCCACGACCAGGTGCCCCTCGGTCAGGGTCGGCAGGATTCCCACCAGGAGGATCTTTGCGTCAGACTTGGCCGCCCGCTCGTCGGCACGGGCAAGACTGCCACGAAGATCCTGTTCGTAACCGGTGAAGCCGGTGCCCTCAATCAGCCGGGGTGCGGCGTTCAACTCGAGATTGAACTGCCCCAGCTCGGTCTGGAAGAGCGGGTCGGCGATGTCGGCGAGAATCTCCTCGTTCCGCATCGCCGGTTCGGCGGCGGAGTCGACCAGGTTCAGCTCGATTTCCAAGCCGGTCATTGGCCGGTCGGCAGCGAACCCGAAGTCGTCCAACATCAAGGCGAAGACGTCCAGGCAGCGACGCACCTTGCGCCGATAGCGGATCCGATCCTCCCGGGAGAAGGCGCCCCGCGTGACATCCCTGCCCATGTATCCTCCCGGCGCCCGAGGTGACGGAGCGATACCGCTCCGCAGCGCATTGTGAACCCTCCACGGTAAGAGTGGCCAAGGTAGCGGGCCAGAGCCGGGCACACACGAGCCCACCAAACCTGGTCATGTGCACGATCCACAAAGATGCTTGTTTTGTAAATAACGTGCTCAACAGATATTGCTCGCAGCAATATTTCGTTGATCAACTACTGATAGGATCAGCCGGTGGACCAGAATGTGTTCGACGACCCCCGGATCACCGCCGTCGGTCTACTTGTCGAGGCGCACGCCGGGCTGTTGGCCCGGTTCGCCGCCCAATTCGAGGAGCACGGCCTCTCCCCGGTGGAATTCGAGGTGCTCACCCGGCTCGCCCGCTCACCTGACAATCAGCTTCGGATGACCGATCTCGCCGCGCAGACTTCTCTCTCGACCAGCGGGACGACCCGCGTGGTGGACCGGATGGAACGCGATGGGCTCCTCGCCCGGCGTGCCTGCCCCGCCGACCGACGTAGCTCCTTCGCGGTGGCCACCGAATCCGGCCGGGAGCGGCTCGAGGCCGTACTCCCGGATCACCTACGCATCATCGAGGAGTGGTTCACCGGGCAGCTCGACCCGGAGTCACTGACCCGGCTCCTCGATGGGCTACGTCGAGTGCGAGATGCGGTACACCCCGGCGCCACCGCCGGCGCCACTGACCCGGAGCCGGACCGGAACAGCCATTGACGCCACCGGTGGGTAGCGCCGGCTTGGCCAGGACACCACCGGCAGCGAACACTACCGGCAGAAAGAGCGGCAGAACTGCTTGAGAACCAGATCATTGTTGGGCAAGTCGGTCAGCTGACACTTCCCCGCCAACTAAGCTCCAATCAACGGGGGATGCACCCGGGGGAGGGCGCGGGCGACGAGCGAGGGGTAACAGAGGGGGCTCTCGCTCGCGCCGCTCCCGGGACCTGTCACCGGCCCACCCCGACAACGACTCACGGCCGACGGGTAGCCGCAGCCAGGGCCTCCACCTCCGGCCGCAGCAGGCAGATCCCACTGACCCGACAGACCGCATCCAGCCGATCCAGCACGGCCGGCTCCGCCGTGCTGGCGGCCAGCCCCACCAGCGCCTCCACCAGGTCACGGCGGTCCTGACTGTTGGCTCCCGCCTCGGCAGCGACGGCGAACCACTCGGCCGCCACCTCCCGATCGCCCCGGCGTAACGCCAGCGTTCCTTCGATCAACCCACAGATCCCGTCCGCTGGAATCCAGCTCAGACCCGCCGCCGGCCCCCCGGGCCGCAGCTCGGCCAGCACCTCGGTCGCCTCCGCCACGCGATCGTCCTGTGCCAGCGCCAGCCCGACCGTGCCCAGCACCCGCCGGTGGTGCCCCGGGTCGCCCAGCGCCGTCAACGCCGCCAACGTCCTCCGCCCCTGATCGACAGCGATGTCGTACCGACCCTCGAGGCGCGTGACCTCGGCCAGGTTGGCCATCGCGAGTACTCGTAGCCGCCGCTCCCCGCACTGGGCCGCGAGGCGATCGGCGGCAGCCAACCGGCGCCGAGCAGTAGCAAGGTCACCGACCCGGATCCCGTGCCAGGCCAGGTTGTTCTGCGCCACCGTCATATCCCGGATCCGCCCGTGCCGGGTGGCCAACGCCAGTACCGCCTCGGCCTGCCCCCGCGCCTCGTCGTGGTCGCCGGTACCGGTGAACAACCTACCCAGAACGGTACGGGCCTCCAGCTCACCAGCCACCTCACCGGCCGACTGGAAGGCGGCGAGTGCCGCGCGGGCAGCCGGCAGTTCCTCCGCCCCAGCGCCGTGCTCCGCGGCCAACCGGGCCACGCCCAGCAACGCCCACGCCCGCAGGACAGGGGAGGCGTCAGCGGTACGCGGATCCGCCAGCAACCGGCGCAGCCACTGCCGGCCGGCGACGTCGCGCCCGCGAAAGCGCCACCACCGGACGAGTCCGGCCGCCAGGCCCAGCGCGGTCACCGGTTCGTCGACAGCGGCATGCCCGAGTGCGGAGCTGATGTCCCCACCCACGTCGTCCAGTCGGTGCACCGCCGCGGTCAGGTCCGCGCCAACCAGGTACGGAGCCGTCTCGGCGACCAGCCGGGCCATGACCCGCGCATGTTGACGCCGGGCCAGGGTGAGTTCACCCGCGCCGGCAGCCTGCTCGACGGCGAACTCCCGAACCGCGTCGAGCAGCCGGAACCGGAACGGCCCCACCCCCAGGATGCTGAGTAGACCCAGCTCCCGAAGCCGGTCCAGCAGCACAACCGGGTCAACGACCAGCGCCGTGCCCCCCGGCTCGGCCCCGATTCCGAGCATCTCCTCGGCCAACGTGATCGACCAGCGGTTACCGAAGATGGCGAGCCGCCGCAGGGCAGCCCGCTCCTCGGGGGCGAGCAGGAGATAACTGGTGGCGACGGCGTCCCGCAGCGTCTCGACGACCGCTGCGGGCGTCCGCTGCGCCGAGCCCGGATCAGCAGCGTTCCAGCCCGGCCGCTCGGCTACACCGGAAACAGTCGCCAGATCGAGAACCCGATCGCCATACCGGTCGAGCAACTCGTTGAGGTCGAGGAGGTGCCCCCGCGCCGCCATCAGCTCGATCGCCAGCGGAAGGCCACCGAGGCGACGGACCAGCCGGGCCAGCGCCGGCAGCTCCGCCGCCGCCGGCGGGTTCGGTCGGACCAGCTCGAGTCGGGCGGTGAACAGCGCCACCGCCGGATATTGGGCGAGGGCCGCCGGGCCAGCCTCGTCGCGGTCCGGCGGTGGCGTATCGAGCGGTGCCACCGGCCGGACCCGCTCACCGCGGAGCCCGACCGGGTGCCGACCGGTGACCAGCACCCACAGGGATGGCACTGCGGTCGCGAGCTGGTGCACGGCTTCGGCAACCGGGCCGGGAGCCCGCTCCACGGCGTCCACAAGCAGCAGTGCCGGCTGGCCGGCGAGGCGGGTGGCCAGCTCGGGGAGGCGAGCTACACCGAAGGCCGCCGCCGAGGCGGCAAGCAGCTCCGCAACATCCGTTCCCTCCCCGGTGAGGACCCCGGCTACCCCACCCGGGAGGTGCCCGGTAGCCGCGTGGGCCACCGACAGCGCCAGCGCCGTCTTGCCGACTCCAGCCAATCCGACCAGGCTGACCAGCCGGGCTGTCGGCTCGCCACTGAGCATCCCGACCAGCTCGGCGACGTCACGCTCCCGACCGATCAGCTCGGGGGCCGGGGGCAGCGCGGGCCGTACCATGCCGTCCGGGCCGACGTAGAACACTGACTCGGACTCCGGGTACCGGGGCGTCGGCAGCTGTCGGGCGGCGACGAAGGTGGACCGCGCTGCGCCGGCCAGCCCAAGGGCGGTCGCGAGCAGTTCGACGGTGGTCCGCTGGGGCCGCGACGAACGGCCCCGCTCCACATCCCGAACAGTCCGGACCCCGATACCGGCCCGGCCCGCCAGCTCGGCCTGGGTCAGGCCGGCGGCGAGCCGGTGTCCGCGGAGCAGGTCGGGCAGCCCCATCGGGCCGCCGGACCACCGCGAATAGTCATCCTCCGGGCTCATGGCCAGGAAGGGTACGGATCAACGACGATTGCCAACAGGCCCTCGTCGTCCTATTGACGCGCCCAACGGATACCCGACAGCGATGCCACGCGTGGTTCCGGCGACAAGACACCCGCTCCCGGCCACAGCCCCAGTTCCGGGCCACAGCCCCAGTTCCCGGCTACAGCCCCAGTTCCCGAGCAATGATCATGCGCTGCACCTCGGAGGTGCCCTCACCGATCTCCAGAATCTTGGCGTCCCGCCAGAATCGGGCCACCGGAAACTCGTTCATGAAGCCGTACCCGCCGTGGATCTGGGTAGCGTCCCGAGCGTTGTCCACCGCGATGGTGCTGGCGTGTAGCTTGGCGATGGCCGCCTGGCGCTTGAACGGTGCTCCGGCGAGCATCCGCGCCGCGGCGTCGTAATATGCCAGCCGGGCGGTGTGTGCCCGCAGCTCCATGTCCGCAATCTTGAATTGAATCGCCTGGTTGGCCCCGATCGGACGGCCGAAGGCATGCCGTTCCTTCGCATACCGGACCGACTCGTCCACACAGCCCTGGGCCAAGCCGACGGCGAGGGCAGCAATCGCGATCCGTCCCTCGTCGAGAATCCGCAGGAACTGCGCGAAGCCTCGGCCCCGCTCGCCGAGCAGGTTTCCCGCCGGCACCCGGCAGTCGTCGAAGGTCAGCTCGTGCGTGTCGGACGCCGTCCAGCCCACCTTGGAATATCCCGGCGCCACGGTGAAGCCCGGGGTTCCGGTCGGCACCATGATTGTTGACAGCTCCTTCGCGCCGTCCGGCCTGGTATCGGTGACCGCCGCGACGGTGACCAACTCGGTGATGTCGGTCCCGGAGTTGGTGATGAACGCCTTCGACCCGTTGATCACCCACTCGTCCGTCGACTCATCGAGTACCGCCCGGGTCTGGGTTCCCCCGGCGTCCGAGCCGAAGCCCGGCTCAGTCAACCCGAACGCGGCCAGTGCCGTGCCGTTGAGTAGCCGCGGCAGCCACTGTGCCCGCTGCTCATCCGTACCGAACCGGTAGATGGGCATCGCACCGAGCGAGACCGCCGCCTCGAGCGTGATCGCCACGCTGGAGTCGATCCGGGCAAGTTCCTCCAGCACCAGGCAGAGCGCGAAGTAGTCACCCCCCATGCCGCCGTGCTCCTCCGGAAAGGGGAGGCCGAACAGGCCCATCTTTCCCATCTGGCGAATAACGTGGTACGGGAAGGTGTGCTGCTCGTAGTGGTCGGCGATGACCGGAGCGACCACCTCGCGGGCGAAGTCGCGGACGCTCGTCCGCAGCGCCTCGTGCTCCTCGGTGAGCCGAAAGTCCATGGATTCCTCCTGGTGGGGGTCGGGCCACCCGACGCTCGTGACGCCGGGGCGGCCGGGTCAGACCGGGGTGACGCCGTGCCGGCGATTGGCGAAGTGGCGATCCTTGCCGCGGGCGGCGGCGAACCGGCGAATCAGCTCGCCTCGCAGCTCGGGTGGTTCCACGATCGCGTCAACCACCAGTTCGCTGGCGAGCCGGACGATGTCAATGTCCTGCTCGTACTCCTCGCGCCGGGCGGCGACGAAGGCCGCCCGTTCACCCTCGTCCCCGATGGCCCCAATCTTGTTGGCGTAGACGGCGTTGACCGCCGCCTCCGCACCCATCACGGCGATCTTCGCGGTCGGCAGGGCGATCGTGGCGTCCGGCTCGAACCCGGGGCCGGCCATCGCGTACAGGCCAGCGCCGTATGCCTTGCGCACCACCACGCAGATCTTGGGTACGGTCGCCTCGGAGATCGCGGTGATCATTTTTGCGCCGTGCCGAATGATGCCCTGCTTCTCCACCGCGCTGCCGACCATGAACCCGGGCACGTCGGAGAGGAACAGCAGCGGCACGTTGAACGCGTCACAGAGCTGCACGAACCGCGTCGCCTTGTCGGCCGAGTCCACGAAGAGCACGCCCCCCTTGAACATCGAGTTGTTGCCGACCACGCCAACGACCTCGCCGTTGAGCCGGCCAAAGCCGATGGTCAACTCCTTGGCCCACAGCGCCTGGATCTCGAAGAAGCTCCCCTGGTCGAGCAGTCCCTTCGCGTACCGACGCAGGTCGAACGCCTGCCGCTCGCTGGCCGGCACCAGCGCCGCCAGATCGGCCTTCGCCGGCGCGTCGACGGCGGGGGCCGACGGCGGCTCCTGCGTCCAGTTTGTCGGCAGGTACGACAGGTAGCGCCGCACGACGTCGAGCGCGTCGGCCTCACTCCGGCAGAGGAAGTGCCCGACGCCGGACTCGGCGCAGTGCACCCGGGCCCCGCCCATCGCCTCCAGCGTGGTCTGCTCTCCGGTGACCATCTCGACCATGCGGTCCGAGCCCAGGTACATGCTGGCATTTCCCTCGACCATGGCGACCACGTCGCAGAAGGCCGGGATGTACGCCCCACCGGCCGCGCTCGGTCCGAAGAGCGCGCAGACCTGGGGGATCGAGCCGGACGCGCGGACCTGGTTCCAGAAGATCTTTCCGGCGCCACGCCGGCCGGGGAACAGATCCACCTGATCGGTGATCCGGGCACCGGCCGAGTCGACCAGGTAGACCATCGGAACCTTGGTCGCGTAGGCCCGCTCGATGATCCGGATGATCTTTTCGACGGTCCGGGCTCCCCAGCTGCCCGCCTTGACCGTGGAGTCGTTGGCCATCACGCAGACCGGGCGGCCGTCGATGGTGGCGGTTCCGGTGATCACGCCATCGGCGGGCAGCCCTTCGGCCAGCGCGTTGGCATAGAGCCCGTCCTCGACCAACGACCCCTCGTCAACCAGGAACGCGACCCGCTCCCGGGCGAAGAGCTTGCCCTTCGCGGCATTCGCCGCATGGTACTTGTCCGCGCCACCGGCCCGGGCCCGCTTCCGTAGCTGTTCCAGCGCCTCACCATCGAGCGTCACGCCGACTCCTCCTGTGCCGCCGCTCCCGGTCCGGCGCGCACTCGCGCGCACCACCGAACCGTCCTGAACGATCGTTAGGGTAGCGCACCACGCCCACCATGTGCCTGCCCGCTCCGGGTGGATTCGGGACACCGACGCCAAGCCCCACGGCAACGCCCGGTCCCCACGGCAACATCCGGCCCCACGGCAGCGACCAACGTGCGGCCGGACCGACCGCACGGTGGTGAGAGCCAGCCCGGTGCAGGAGCCAACCAGGCCAGCGCTTAGTCAGGCAGGCGAGGGAGTCAGCCGGGTCCGCGGGCCGGCCCGGAGCACGCCGCTGGGCAGGCTTCGGCCGACCAACTCCTCGGCCAGTTCGGCGACCTCGATCAGGGCGGCCAGGTCGATACCGGTGTCGATGCCCATGTCGTGGAGCAGATGCACGGCCTCCTCGGTGGCCAGGTTGCCGCTGGCCCCGGGCGCGTACGGGCAGCCACCCAGCCCCCCGACGCTCGCATCGAACTCGGTAACCCCCAGCTCGACGGCGGTCAGCAGGTTCGCCAGGGCAGTGCCGCGGGTGTTGTGGAAGTGCAGCAGCACCGGCACGTGTGCGTCACGATCGCGTACGGCCGTCACCAACTCACGGACCCGGCGGGGCGTCGCCATGCCGGTGGTGTCGCCGAACGCCACCCGGTCGGCGCCGTCGCGTACCACCCGATCCACGATCCCGGCCACTCGAACGGGGTCAATGTCCCCCTCGTACGGGCAGCCGAAGCTGGTCGCGACGATGACCTCCGCCCGAGCACCGGCGTTGTGGAGCAACTCGACCAACTCGGCGATGTCGTCCAGCGACTCGTCGGTGGAGCGGTTGACGTTGCGCCGGTTGTGGGTGTCGCTGGCGGAGACCACCACCTCGATCTCGGTGAACCCGGCAGCCAACGCGCGCTGGGCACCCCGGGTGTTCGGCACCAGCGCCGAGTAGCGCACCCCTTCGGTCCGTTCCGCCCGCCGCCACACCTCGTCGGCGTCGGCCATCTGCGGGATCGCCTTTGGGTGCACAAAGGACACCGCTTCGATCCGCCCGACCCCGGTCCGGGAGAGCGCATCGAGCAGTCGTACCTTCGCCTCGGTCGGAATCGGCTCCTCGTTCTGGAGACCGTCGCGCGGCCCAACCTCCCGAATAGTCACGAATCCCGGCATGCTACCCATGGGCCACCTCACTGTGACGCGCTCTGGTCCGACTCCCCCAGCATGTCACCCACACCGCCGGGGCCAACCCGACACCAGATCAACCGCGTGGCCCCGGGATCAGTACCTCGACCCCGGGACCACGATCAAAGCGGATACGACCCGCACATCCGAGCAGCCGCGGTCAGCGCATGCGGGAGACGATGCCGGTGTCGTAGTCGCCGGAGAGGAACTCCGGGTTGTCCAACAGTTCGGCGAAGAAGGGCAGGTTGTTCTTCGGCCCCGCCAGCTGGAACTGCGCCACCGCGGCCCGCGCCCGACTGATCGCTTCGGCGCGGTCCGCACCACTGACGATCAGCTTGGCCATCAGGCTGTCGTAGAACGGGGTCACCGTGTTGCCGGCGACATAGCCCGAATCGACGCGGACGCCCTCGCCGGTCGGTTCGGTCCAGGTGGTGATCGCCCCCGGCCCGGGCAGGAAACGCTTCGGGTCCTCGGCGTTGACCCGCAACTCAATCGCGTGCCCGCGCGGCGTCAAGGCATCCGGGTCGAACGTCGGTGGCAGCCCGGCGGCCACCCGCAGCTGCTCCTCGACCAGGTCAACCCCGTAGACCAGCTCGGTGACCGGGTGCTCGACCTGTAGTCGCGTGTTCATCTCCAGGAAGAAGAACTCGCCGGTGCCGGGGTCGAGCAGGCATTCGACCGTGCCGGCGTTGCGGTAGCCGACCGCCTCGCCCGCCCGCACCGCCGCGGCCAGAAAGCGGGACCGAAGCTCCGGGGTGACCGCCGGGGAGGGGGACTCCTCGACCAACTTCTGGTTCCGTCGCTGCACCGAGCACTCGCGCTCGCCGAGCGCCACCACCCGGCCGTCGGCCAAGCCGAGAATCTGCACCTCGACGTGGCGCACCCGGGGGAAATACCGTTCGATCAGGACGGACCCGTCCCCGAACATCCGCTCGGCGAACGCGCGCACCTTGTCGTACTCGGTGCGAAGCGCGGTCTCGTCGTTCGCGATTCCCATGCCCATGCCGCCACCGCCAGCGGCGGCCTTGACCATCACCGGGTAGCCGATCTCTGCCGCCGCGTTGACCGCCGCGGCAAGATCCGCCGCCGGTTCCGTGGTGCCCGGCGCGACCGGCACCCCGGCCGTCGCCATCAGATTTCGGGCGTTGATTTTGTCACCCATCGCGGTGATCGCGTCCGGACCGGGCCCGACCCAGAGCAGACCACTCGCCGCGACGGCCTGGGCGAAGTCGGCGTTCTCCGACAGGAAGCCGTAGCCGGGGTGGATCGCCTGCACGCCGGCCGACTTGGCGGCGGCGAGGACAGCCTCGACGTTCCGGTAACTCTGCGCCGGATTCGCCGGACCGACACAGACCGCCTGGTCGGCCTCAGTCACAAACGGCAGGCCGGCGTCCGCCTCCGAGTGCACCGCCACCGCCCGGACACCGAGCCGCTTCGCGGTCCGGATGATCCGGCGGGCGATCTCGCCCCTATTGACGACCAGCAGTGACTCGATCATGTTTCCTCCAGCGTCCCGGGGGTCGAACGGAAGCTAGGGAACCATGCCGCCCCGGTTACTGACGAGTCAGTGTGCGGCACAGCCCCTCGATCCAGCCTGGGGCAGGCTCGGTCCCGGGGCCAGTACTCACCGTGCTGTCGGTGCCAACAGCGCAGCCAGTGTCGCGCTCCGGAGTAGCTCGGCTCGGCGCTGCCGGTCCACCACGCCACCAAGGAACGGGGTCGAGTTCATCAGGCCAAAGGCGGCGTGGGCCAACACCCTCGCCTCGTTGTCGGGCAGGCCCGGGTGCGACGCGGTCAGCACGCTGACCCACTCCTCGACGTACAGCCGCTGGAGCCGGCGGATGCGGCGACGCGGTTGGTCAGGTAGTCGGTCCAGCTCGTGCAGGTGCAGGGCGATCACCGCCGGTTGGGCCAGCGCGAAGTCGACATGGAAGTCGATCAGCGACTCCAACGCGGCGCGCGGGTCGTCGGGATGGGCCGCCACCCGCTCCCGGCCGCCGGTGAGTAGCCCTTCGCTGACCGGGATCAACGCGGCGACCAGCATCGCCTCCTTGCCGGCGAAGTGGTGGTAGAGCGCCGGACCGGTCACCCCGGCGGCAGCGCCGATGTCATCCATCGACACGCCGTGGTAGCCCCGGGCGGCAAACAGCCCGACCGCTATCTCGAGGATCTCGTCCTTACGGGACCGACGCCGGCCACTGCCCGTATCGCCGTTCGCCGCTCTGGGCGACTGCTGCACCGTCACGGGGAAAGCGTAGTCCGCAGGCTCCACCCGTGTGCAGCGGTCGGGGCCGTGCCCCGACCTCCCGAAGCACGGCCGGGACAGAACCCAGGCGCGGTGGACCCCTGGGTAGAGCGATTCCGGTCAGCCCTTCACCGGGGTCAGGTCGGGGCGTTTGGCGGTGACCGTGTCGCCAGAGCTGCGACCGGTGAGGCGACGCGTCAGCCAGGGTGCCAGGTGCTGGGTGGCCCAACGGAAGTCGTCGGTGCGGGCCGTCAGCCACGGCCGGGGCAGCGGACGCTCGGGTGCCCGCAACCATTCCTCGGCACAGCTGACCCCCAGCGCGGTCAGCACCTGGGCGGCCACCCGCCGGTGCCCGGCCGAGGAGAGATGCAACCGATCGGTGCTCCACAGCATCGGATTGAGGTATGTGTCGTCGGCGTACAGGTCGACCAGGATCGCGCCGTGCCGGTCCGCCGTGTCCCCAACCGCCTGGTTGAGTAACTGCACTCGAGGGGCGACCAGCCGCTGCCCGGGCAGGCGGGCCATGACGTCGGCGAAGCGGAACAGGACCACGTCGGCCCCGCCCGCGCGCAGCCGCCCCACCACGTCGTTGAAGCGCGCGATCAGGTCATCCGGGTCGAAGCTTCGCCGCAGCACGTCGTTCCCGCCCGCCGCGAAACTGATCAGATCCGGCTGCATCGCCAACGCGGCGGGAACCTGCTCGTCCACCACCCGAGGAAAGAGCCGGCCGCGAATAGCGAGGTTCGCGTACCGGAACTCAGACCCGGCTTCCACGGCGAGCCGGGTGGCCACCAGGTCGGCCCAGCCCCGAAAGCCGCCATCCGGGTACGCGTCGTTCAGGCCCTCGGTGAAGCTGTCCCCGACCGCCACAAAACTGCGCCAGCCCACTACGCCCTCCAGGGTTGGGAAGGGCCCGTGTCTCCGCCTCCGGTAGCGGCAAGCCCCGCCTGAGAAGCGATAGTTTCTCACCAATGATGCCTCTCGGGGTGCCCCCGGGGTCGGAGCCAGGTGACATCGAAGCTGTCGCGAGTCCGAAAGCCTCTGGTCGAAGGGGTGGCCGCAGAGGTAGGTGTAGTAGGGGTGAAACGGGTAACTATCCCGATCGGGCTGGATCACTACCAAAGGAGTCCCATGACCAGTTTCCGGGTCAGTGACGTGATGACGAAGCAGGTCATCTACCTGCCACTGGAGACCACTTTGGACGAAGCTGCACGGGTGATGAAAGAGGCCGACATCGGGGACGTGGTCGCGACCGACGGCGCCACGCTCGCCGGGGTACTCACCGACCGGGACATCGTGGTTCGGGCCGTCGCCCAGCGGAGCGACCCAGCCCGGACCACCATTGGCTCGATCGTCACCCGTGAGGTGGTGATGATCGAACAGAACTGCACCGCGGGCGAGGCGGCGGCCCTCATGCGGGAACGGGGCGTACGGCGAGTACTGGTCTGCGACAACGAGCGAAAGCTGGTGGGCATCGTCTCCCTCGGTGACCTCGCCCTGCGGCTCGACCCCCAGTCGGCGCTCGGCCAGCTCACCGAACAGGCCCCGCTGCCATAGCGCGAACGCGACCCGCTGCCATAGCGCGAACGCGAGCCGCCGCCGTGAGGTGGAGGCGACCCGACGGTAGCCTGGCGGGATGCCCGAGATGCCTCCCCGGCTGGTCGAGATCGTGGACGAGTTCGCCACGGCACCCCGTGACATCGTGCTGGAGCTGCTGCTGGAGTACGCCGACGCCATCGGGCCATTGCCGTCCGGCCACCCCGACCGCGCGGAGCTGGAGCCGGTCCCGGAGTGCCAGACGGCGCTCTTCCTCCGCGCACGCGTGACTCCGGAGGGCAGCGTCGAGACCATCTTCGACTGCCCGCCCGAGGCCGCCACCACCCGCGCCTTCGCGGGCATCCTTGCCGAAGGGCTCGCCGGCGCTCGGCCGGCGCAGGTGCTGGCCGTCCCCGACGACCTGTACCAGCGGATGGGGCTGACCCAGGCGGTCAGTCCGCTGCGGATCCGGGGCGGTACCGCGGTGCTGGCCCGACTCAAACGTCAGGTCCGGGAACAGACGAGCTGACCACCGGGTTGCCTTCGGTTATGGAGATCGAAATCTACAGCGACCTGGTCTGCCCCTGGTGCTATCTGGGCAAGCGCCGGTTGGAGCGGGCGCTCGCGTCCTACGACGGCGCGGTGACCGTCAGCTACCGACCGTTCCAGCTCGACCCGGCGCCGGTACCCGAGCCGCTGCCGCTGCTGGACGCGCTGGGCGCGAAGTTCGGCGGCCGGGAGCGCGCGCGGCAGATGGCGGACCAGGTCACGCGGGCCGCCGCCGGAGACGGCATCGAGTTCGACTTCGACCGTGCGCTCGCCGCGAACACCTTCGACGCGCACCGGCTGGTCGCCTGGGCGGCCGAGCGGGACCGGGCCGCCGAGACGGTCGAGGCGCTACACCGGGCCCACTTCCGCGACGGCGTCGACATCGGCTCCCGACCGGCTCTGGCCACGATCGCGGGTGAGGTCGGCCTGGACGCCGCGGCAGCCCACACCTTCCTCGATTCCGACGGGCAGGTAGCCGAGGTCCGCGCCCGGCTGGCCACCGCACGGGAACTCGGCATCACGAGCGTGCCGACCTTCGTTCTCGCCGGCCGGTACGCGGTGAGCGGCGCACAGGATTCGTCAGCCCTGCTCGCCGCCCTGACCGAGGCCCAGCGGCACCTGGCGACCGGGGCCTGAGGGAGTACACCCGACGGCAGCCCCGGGCATCGACCGCCCTGATGTTTCACGTGCAACAACATTGACAAACCCCGCTACCTGGTGGCGCGGGTGCCGCTACCACCAGGTCAGCTCTCGGCGACGTAGCCCTTCCTCTCCAACAGGGCCCGATCCCGGTGGGCAGCCAACTCCTCGGCCCGCTGGGCCTCGATCCGACGCACCTCCACCTCCTCCAGGGAGTGCCGGATCGCGAGGCGGATCACTCCGTACAGGAAGATGAACCCTCCGACGTACAGAATCACGGTGGTGACCACGGCGAACATGAAGCCACCGTAGGTCTGTCCGAACCGGGTGGGGCGGTGGCCGCAGGCGGGTTCCCCCGTACGTGTCCAGCGCCCACCCGCCCGACCCGGTCCGGGAACACCCCGAGCGTCGCCGGGTGTGTCCCACCGAGGTGATCAGGCGGTCTCCATCGCCTCCCCAAGCCCCTTGGCCAGCCCGGACAGATGCTGGTCGGCGAGCACGTGACCAGCGGTGACCACCAACGCCACCGGCCACTCGATGACCTGCAACAGGGTGAGCAGACCCACCCCCGCGTAGTACGCCAGCTTGTCCGGCGGCGGGATGGCCACCTCCCCCAGTACCGGCACGTCCACTCGGCGGGTGAACGTCCGGACCATGTCCCGACTCCCACTGAGATCCCGGGTCAACATACTCATCTCGACCTCCCAGAAACGGCGGTGACCGCCGTGGCTTTCCACCGTCGCCGCCCGCCATGCCCGCCTGGCCGGTAGAACTTCACCGCTGGTCGGGGGCATAACGGACGGCCGGGCGGGAAGTCAGACCGCCGGGACACACGGCGTGGGAGGCGGGATGGCGTACGGGAAGAGCGACACCGGGGATTCGCGCCGATACGAATACCGCCGTACGCCTCGATGATCCCGCTGGGCCGCGTCGCTGGCAGCGTGCGCGTACCGGCCGTGCCAGAGCTGATGGGGCTAACGGCCCGCGGTCTCGGATCGGCCGCTGCCCGGGCCGCGCGGCTCACCGGGCTGACCCGCCGCCGGGTCTGGTCCCGCTACGGCCGACACCACATCGAGGTGCACGGTGTCTGTCAGGACGGCGGGGACCAGCTCGCCCGGCAGGTCGAAGCGGCACTGGAACGCGTACCCGGGGTGAACTGGGCCCGGGTGAACGCCCCCTCGGGGCGGGTGGTGGTCGCCGTTGGTTCCCCCGCGCCACGGCTGCGCGATCTGATCGCCACCGTGGCCCGCGCCGAACGCGTCAGCCCGCACGAACCGGACCCGGAGATCCCACCGCCGCACCCGCCGGAGGAGGGCCCCCGCACCCCCCGCACCCTCGGCGCCCTCGCCTCCGACGCGCTCGGCCTGACGCTCTCCGCCGCCACCCGGATCCTGCCCTTCACCCCGGTGCCGGGTGAGGTCGCCGGCCTCCTCAACGCGATCGACCTACACCCGAGGCTGCACGCCCTCGCCGACCGGGGAGTGCGCGCCGACCCGCGTGCCGACCTCCTCTTCCCGCTGACCGAGGCGGTGGCGCAGGGCCTCGCGGGCGGCTGGACCGGCATCGTCCTGGACAGCCTCCAGCGGGTGGTGCAGTGGGGCGAGGCACGAGCCCAACTCGCCGCGTGGACCGCGGCCGAACCCGGGCTCACCGGCGTCCCGGGCCGGGCCGCTGCCCCCGTCCTGCCCGCCGAACGCCCCTGCCCGAAGCCGGACGGACCGGCCGAGAGGTACGTGCTCCGGATGCTCCACGCCGGCGCGGCAGCCGCCGCCGCCGCAACCCCGGTGGCCGGTCCGAAACGCGCCGCCGCACTCGGCATCGCCGCGCTGCCGAAGGCCAGCGGCGCCGGCCGGGAGGGGTACGCCGCCCAGCTCGGTAGCCTGCTCGCGCGGCGCGGCGTCATCGCCATGGACCGCCGCGCGCTCCGCGAACTCGACCGGATCGACACCCTGGTGCTGGACGCCACGATCCTCGGCTCCGACCGCGGCCTCCTCAGCGACCTGGCGCCACTGGGCGACGCGGAGTTGGGCGAGGTGGGTGCTCGAGCGTTTGCCCTCTTCGACCCGGATCAGCCGGCGGCCGTCCAGCACGGCGACGGCTGGAGTCTCGGCCCGTTGGACCGCCTGGACGCGGCGGACCCCGGCGACACCGTGCACAGCGACCGGCTTCGCGCCTCCGGCGGCCGGCTCCTCGGCCTGGCACACGGCGGTCGGCTCGTCGCGCTGCTGCGGGTCGAGGCCGAGCCGGCCCCCGGCGTGGACCTCCTGCCGGCCGCCGCTCGACGCGCGGGGTTGCGACTGGCGGTGGCGGGCGACGACCCGGGCCGGTACGACTTCGCCGACATCGTCCTCGCCGGCGGCGCCCAGCTCACCGACACCGTACGCCAGCTGCAACGCGACGGCGCGGTCGTGATGCTGCTCTCCGGTGACCGGGGGGCGCTCGCGGCAGCCGACTGCGGCCTCGGCCTGACCATCGACGAGGAGCTGCCACCCTGGGGTGCGCACCTGCTGGTCGGGGGCGACCTCGGGGCCGCCGCGCTGGTGGTCGAGGCAGCTGGGGTGGCCCGCCGGATGACGCGGCAGAACATCCGGCTGGGGCTCGGGGGCGCCGGTCTCGGTACGCTGTCCGCACTCACCGCCGCCCGGGAACAGCTCCCGGACCGGACCCAGGCCGCGGTCAACGGTACGGCGGCGCTGGCGTTCGCCCACGGCGTGTGGCGGGCCCACCACCTGCCCAAACCGACCGAGGCCCCGGCCGGGCGGACAGCGGTCCCGTGGCACCTGATGCCGGTGGGAACCGTCCTCGACGAGTTGGGCAGCAGCCTCGACGGGCTGGATCCAACGGAGGCCGGCCACCGACACTCCAACCAGGTCGCCGACGGCGGCCCGACGCCGACCCTGCTCCGCGCCTTCCTGGACGAGCTGGCCAACCCGTTGACCCCGGTCCTCGCCGCCGGGGCGGTGCTCTCCGCGTCGTTCGGCTCCCTGGTCGACGCCGCCCTGGTCAGCGGGGTGGTGGGCGGCTCCGCCCTGGTCGGGGCGGTACACCAACGCAGCACCGAACGGTCGCTGGCCGAGCTACTGTCCCGTACCGCGGTCACCGCCCGGGTCCGGCGGGGCGGCGCCGAGCAGCAGCTACCCGCCGACGATCTGGTCCCCGGCGATGTGATCGTCCTGGAGCCCGGTGACGCCGTACCGGCCGACTGCCGGATCCTCGAGGCCACGGGGCTGGAGGCGGACGAGTCCTCACTCACCGGCGAGTCGTTGCCGGTTGGCAAGACCGACCGACCGGTGGCCGCGTCCGACATCGCCGACCGTCATTCGATGCTGTACGAAGGCACCACCGTCGCCGCCGGTCACGGGTTGGCCGTGGTTGTCGCCACCGGTACCGACACGGAGGCCGGCCGCAGCCTCAGCCTCGCCCGGCAGGCCCGACCCAGCGGTGGCGTCGAGGCGCGACTCGGCGGGCTCACCGGCTCGGCGATACCGCTCGCGCTCGGATCCGCCGTCGCGGTCGCCGGTGCCGGCGTCGCGCGCGGCGTACCGCTGGCGGAGACCGCCTCAACGGCCGCGAACCTGGCCGTCGCGTCGGTGCCCGAGGGGTTGCCGTTCCTGGTCAGCGCCGCGCAGCTGGCGGCGGCCCGGCGGCTGGCCGAACGCGGCGCCCTGGTGCGCAACCCCCGCACGATCGAGGCGTTGGGGCGCGTTGACGTGCTCTGCTTCGACAAGACCGGAACCCTGACCGAGGGGCGGCTGGTGCTCTCCGGAGTCGGCGACGGTAGTCGGTTCGCCACCGTTGACCGGCTCGACGACCACCTCCGCATGATCCTCGCGGTCGCGCTGCGCGCCACCCCGGACGCCGAGGACCCGGAACAGCTTCCCGAGCAGGCCGACCGGGCGATCCGCCGGGCGGCCCAGGAAACCAACACGGTGGAGCAGACCGGTGCCGAGGACTGGTGTACCGCCGGCGGGCTTCCCTTCGAACCGTCCCGTGGCTACCACGCCACCGTCGGCACCTGCGATGCCGGCCTGGTCCTCAGCGTCAAGGGTGCCCCGGAGACCGTCCTGCCTCGCTGCCAGAATCGGCGGACCGAGGCCGGCGTGGTGCCGTTGGACGACACGACCCGAGCGGCGGTCCAGCAGGAACTGCTCCGGCATGCCGGAGCCGGCCAGCGGGTGCTGGCCCTCGCCGAACGGGTCATGTCCGACGAGTCCATCGCTGACGACGACGTCCAGGGCCTGACCTTCGTCGGCATCCTCGCGCTGGCCGACGGGATCCGGGCCAGCGCCGCGCCGGCGGTGGAGAGCATCCGCCGGGCCGGGGTGCACACCATCATGATCACCGGTGACCATCCGGCGACCGCCGAGGCGATCGCCTCGGTGATCAGCCCCGGTGATGGCCAGCGGGTGGCGACCGCCAACGACCTCGTGGACCTCGACGACGAGGCGCTGGCGGCCCGCCTGGTCACCACCGATGTCGTGGCGCGGTGCACGCCAGCCCACAAGGTACGGATGATCCAGGCGCTCCGCACCTGCGGGCGCACCGTGGCGATGACCGGCGACGGCGCCAACGACGCACCCGCCATCCGCCTCGCCGACGTGGGCATCGCCCTCGGACAGCGCGGCACCCCCGCGGCTCGCGCGGCAGCCGACCTGGTGGTCCTGGACGACCGGCTGGAGACCATCATCGCCACCCTCGCCGAAGGGCGGGCCATGTGGTCGTCGGTCCGGCACGCGCTGAGCATCCTGTTCGGCGGCAACCTCGGCGAGATCGCGTTCAGCATCGTCACCGCCGCCGCGGAGGGCCGCTCCGCGCTCAACGGCCGGCAACTGCTGCTCGTCAACCTGCTCACCGATCTGGCCCCCGCCCTGGCCGTGGCGATCCGGCCACCCCCGCCGGAGCAGAGCGAGAACCTGCTCCGGGAAGGGCCAGACACCTCCCTCGGTGCCACCCTCAACCGGGAACTCGGCGTCCGCGCCACCTCCACCGCGCTCGGTGCCACCGCCGGCTGGGTGCTGTCCCGGTGGGCGGCGGCGTCACCCCGTCGGGCCGGCACGGTAGCCCTGGTGTCGCTGATCGGCACCCAGCTCGGCCAGACGCTGCTGGCCGGCGGCACCACCCGCGGCGTCCTGCTCACCACCGCCGGCTCGGTGGGGGTACTCGTACTGGTCGTGCAGACCCCCGGCCTCAGCCACTTCTTCGGCTGCACCCCGCTCGGCCCGATCAGCTGGACGATCGCCACCGGCTCAGCGGCCGGCGCCGCCCTCGCCAACGGCACGGTCGCCCGCCTGGTGGAACAGCTACCGGCCCCGCCCCGCCCCGGGGTGGACCTGCCCGACCTGCTCGCCCGCCTCCGCCACCGGGGGCACGGCAGCTAGCGCCGGGACGAAGGGCGTCTCCGCACGCGGCTACGTCCAGGTCGCGGCGGCGCGGCGCAACCGGTCGTTGATCGCCCGGCCCACCCCCACCTCGGGCACCGGTTCCACCAGGATCTCGTCCACACCGGCCCCATCCAGTCGATGTAGCGCGTCGAACAACCGGGCCGCCGCCTCGGTCAGGTCGCCCCTGCTGGACAGCACCTCCACCGCCGCCCAGTCCCCCTCCGGGGCACCGCGGAAGCCCAGGAACCCCCGCCGGGCAACGCCGCCGTCCGCCGGCTCGACATCGGTGACCAACCGCAGCCGCGTACGCGGGGCGTAGTGCGCCGCCAGCGTCCCCGGTGCCACCGGTTGCCCCGAGCTGCCCGGCCGGACCAGCACCGGACCGACCGCCTCCTGGAGCGACTCCACCGGCAGCGCGCCCAACCGCAGTACCACCGGACGGTCGCCTCGCGCGTCCACAATCGTCGACTCGATCCCACACCGGGTCGGCCCACCGTCGAGCACCACGTCAACCGCCGCCCCCAGCCCCGCCACCACGTGCTCGGCCCGGGTCGGGCTGAGCTGACCGAACCGGTTCGCGCTCGGTGCCGCCACCGGCACCCCGGCCGCCGCGATCAACTCGCGCGTCGCCGCGTGGTCCGGCACCCGTACCGCCATCGTCTCCAGCCCGGAGGTGACGATCGGCGGGATCACCGCCGGCCGGTCCACGATCAGCGTCAGCGGCCCGGGCCAGAACCGCTCGGCCAGCACCGCCACCGCCGCCGGCACCATACCCACCAGCTTCTCCAGCTCCGCCGCCTCAGCCAGGTGACTGATCAGCGGGTCGAAACTCGGCCGCGCCTTGGCCGCGAAGATCCGCGCCACCGCCGGGGCGTCCAGTGC
This sequence comes from Salinispora sp. H7-4, assembly GCF_013416675.1. Taxonomy (NCBI): domain Bacteria; kingdom Bacillati; phylum Actinomycetota; class Actinomycetes; order Micromonosporales; family Micromonosporaceae; genus Salinispora; species Salinispora sp. H7-4. Next base: position 251,950 of record NZ_JABZED010000006.1, on the reverse strand, counting down.
GTTCGCGCCCAGGCCGTACACCGTCTCGGTGGGCAGGGCGACCAGACCACCGGACCGCAGGACGGCAGCGGCCTCGGCGACACCGCTGTCAGCGGGCAGTACTCGCGGCGTGCTCACGCCTCGACGCTAGCCTGCCGGACCCGCTCCCCCGTCGCCGACCCGATCAGCGGGCGGAAACCATTGGACCAGCGGCATATAGTCCGACCGTGACCGAGAACACCACGAAGCGTTTAGCTGTGCCGGCCAAGGCGTCCCTCGAGGGCATCGAGAAGGTCTGGTCGCGGGTATGGGAGCAGAACGGCACCTATCGCTTCGACCGCTCGGTAACCCGGGACGAGGTCTACTCGATCGACACCCCGCCGCCAACGGTCAGCGGGGCGCTGCACGTCGGTCACGTCTTCTCCTACACCCACGCCGACGCCATCGCGAGGTTCCAGCGGATGCGGGGCCGGACGGTTTTCTACCCGATGGGGTGGGACGACAACGGTCTGCCCACCGAGCGGCGGGTGCAGAACCACTACGGGGTACGGTGCGACCCCTCCCTGCCGTACGACCCGGGCTACACGCCACCGGCCGAGCCCCCGAGCCGGCCGCAACCGATCTCCCGGCGTAACTTCGTCGAGCTGTGCCGAAACCTCACGGAGCTTGACGAGCAGGCGTTCGAGGCCCTCTGGCGGCACCTGGGCCTCTCTGTCGACTGGTCCCTGACGTACGCGACGATCGATGACCGGAGTCGGGCGATCTCCCAGCGGGCCTTCCTCCGTAATCTGGCCCGGGGTGGGGCGTACCTGGCGGACGCCCCGACCCTCTGGGACGTCAGCTTCCGCACGGCCGTCGCGCAGGCCGAACTGGAGGATCGCGAGCGCCAGGGCAACTACTACCGGCTCGCCTTCCACTCGGCGACCGGAGACAAGATCTACGTTGAGACCACCCGGCCTGAGCTGCTGCCGGCCTGCGTCGCGCTCGTCGCCCACCCGGATGACGAGCGGTACCAACATCTCTTCGGCAGCACCGCCGTCACGCCGCTCTTCGGTGTCCCGGTGCCGATCAGGGCGCACCCGCTGGCGCAGCCGGACAAGGGTTCCGGAATCGCGATGATCTGCACCTTCGGCGATCTGACGGACGTGCTGTGGTGGCGGGAGCTGGACCTGCCGACCCGGCCGGTGATGGGTCGCGACGGCCGCCTGCTCCCCGAGCCACCATCCGGGGTCGTCAACGCCGACGCGGTGGCGGCGTACCGGATGCTCGCCGGCCTGACCGCGTTCTCCGCGAAAGCGAAGATCGTGGAGCTGCTGCGCGCCGCCGGGAATCTCGAGACCGAGCCCCGCCCCACCACCCAGGCGGTCAAGTTCTACGAGAAGGGTGACAAGCCACTCGAGATCGTCACCACCCGACAGTGGTACGTCCGCAACGGTGGTCGGGACACCGCGCTGCGGGCCGCGCTGGTCCGCCGGGGGCGCGAGCTGACCTGGTCCCCCGAGTTCATGCACAGCCGGTACGAAAACTGGGTCGAGGGTCTCTCCGGGGACTGGATCATCAGTCGACAGCGCTTCTTCGGGGTGCCGATCCCGGTCTGGTACCCGCTCGACGACTCGGGCGAGCCCGATTACGAGCACCCCATCCTGCCGGACGACGCGGCGCTGCCGGTTGACCCCAGCAGCGACGTCCCGACCGGCTACCAGGAGAGCCAGCGCAACCAACCGGGCGGTTTCATGGCGGACCCGGATGTGATGGACACCTGGGCCACCTCCTCGCTCACCCCGGAGATCGCCGGCGGGTGGACGGTTGACGACGACCTCTTCGCCCGGGTCTTCCCGATGGACCTCCGCCCGCAGGCGCACGAAATCATCCGGACCTGGTTGTTCGCCACCGTGCTCCGGTCGCACCAGGAGTTCAATCGCCTGCCCTGGAACACGGCGCTGCTGTCGGGCTGGATCCTCGACCCGGACCGCAAAAAGATGTCGAAGTCCAAGGGGAACACGGTCACGCCGATGGCGCTCCTGGAGGAGTACGGCTCCGACGCCGTCCGGTATTGGGCGGTCAGCGGCCGGCCGGGCACCGACACGGCCTTCGACACCGGGCAGATGAAGATCGGCCGGCGACTCGCCATCAAGATCCTTAATGCCACCAAGTTCGTGCTGCGGTTCGGCTCCCCGACGCTGTTGGCACCCCGCCTGGCGCAGGTGACCGAACCGCTCGACCGTGCGATGCTGGCCCGCCTGGCCTCCGTCGTCGACTCCGCCACCGCCGGGTTCACCCAGTACGACTACACCCGGTCGCTCGAGTGCACGGAGCAGTTCTTCTGGTCCTTCTGCGACGACTACCTGGAGTTGGTCAAGGAGCGCGCGTACGGGGAACCGGACGATCCCGCCGTCCGTTCGGCCCACGCCGCGCTCGCGCTGGCGCTGCACACGCTGCTGCGACTCTTCGCGCCGATGCTGCCGTTCGTCACCGAGGAAGCCTGGTCGTGGTGGCAGGAGGGTTCGGTGCACCGGGCGGCGTGGCCGACCCGGCAGGAGCTCGTCAGCCCCGACGACTCCACCGACGCCCGTGGGGCCGCGGAATCTCATGACTCCATCGGAGCCGGGACGGAGTTGCTCGGGCTCGCCGCCGATGTGCTCGCCGCCATCCGCCGGGCGAAGTCCGAGGCGAAGCAGTCGATGCGGGTGCCGGTAGCCCAGCTCACCCTCCGCGGGCGCGCAACCGACCTCGCCGCCTTCGCTCTGGTCAGCCGGGATGTTCGGGCAGCGGGGGTGGTACGGGAGGTCGACACGACCGAGGCGGACACGCCGTTGACGCCGGAGATCACACTCGGCTGACGGGGCCCGGGCTGCACCGGCCCTCCGCCTCCTACCGGATCGCGGTAGGAGGCGGAGGGCCAGTCCAACCCACCACCGGTGCTAGCATTGCTCTCATTCCTCGGTGAGGAGAAACGATGGCAGCCCTCAGCATCAGAGATCTCGACGACGCGGTCCGGGACAAGTTACGCCGCCGCGCCGCACGGCACGGTCGATCCATGGAAGCCGAGATCCGCGACATCCTCACCGCCGCCGTCGCCGAGGACGCTCCGGCAACCGACCTGTTCAGCGCACTCGCCGATCGATTCACCAGACTCGGCGGCGTCGAACTGGATCTGCCGGACCGTGCCACGCCACCCCGCGCGGCGCGGCTGCCCGAATGATGATCGTTCTCGACACCAACGTCGTCTCCGAGCTCATGCGGGCGCAGCCCGCCCCAGCGGTACTCGCGTGGCTCCAGCAGAGTTCGAGCGCCGGCTTGTATACCACTACCGTCACCGTCGCCGAAATCCGCTACGGCATCGCGCGGCTGCCGGAGGGTCAGCGCCGGGAATCACTGCACCAGGCGGCCAATGAGATCTTCACCGCCTTCCCCCGCCAAGTGCTGCCCTTCGACCTCGCCGCCGCCGGCGCCTACGCCGACGTAGTCGCTGGCCGGGAGCGTCTCGGCCAACCGATCGACGGTTTCGACGCCCAGATCGCCGCCATCTGCCGCGCCCAAGCAGCCACCCTCGCCACCCGGAACACCAAGGACTTCGCGGACACCGGAATCGACGTCCTTGATCCCTGGCAAACCACGGTTAGCTGAATCGTGCGCCCGGCTGCCTACCGGGTCAGGGTAGGCAGCCGGCGTCCAGTCGCCCGGTCGACAACGAGATCACCCGACCCCCGACGGCGACCTGCGCACCGCCGAGCGGACGCACGTGCAGCTCGCCCCGGGTCAGTGCGGTGCCGTATCCCTGCCGGACCAGCACCGACTGGGAATGGCCGCCGCCAGTAGCGGCGAGAAATGCCGGCAGACCACCGGCAGCACCTCCGGTGGCCACATCCTCCGTGCCGGCGAGGGAGGTGGTGAACACGCGCAGCCGGACCGCGTTGTCGGAGCGGGCGACCAGGCAAATCCCACGGACGCCCTCCGCAGCGCAGTAGCTCAGCACAGCGGCTGGGTCCAACCGAACCGCCTCCAACGTGTCTGGCGATAGGCGGACGTAGCTGCGGGCGCGGCCGGTGTCCACGACGAACGCTTCGCCGTGGACGACGCCGTCGAGCGGTAGCCGGGCACGGGCCGCTCGGACAGGGGTACGTTTGCCGGTGAGGACGACGTACGCCATGTCCTCGTACCGGCGCACCGGAACCTCACCCACGTCGGTGCCGGCCAGCAGGTCCGTGCCGGGGGACAGTTCCCGGCGGGACCGCAGCACATGTTCGGTGGCGAGCAGCGTCTGGGTGCACACCCGCAGCCGCTCGTAGGGCGAGTAGCTGGTGACGTGCACAGTGCCAGCGTCCTGGCGTACGAACGCCGTCTCGGGGTAGCCGAGCAGGCGCGCACCGGCGGCCAGGCCTTCGGGCCGCGTATCCGGGCCCACAGTCACCACGCCGGTGACGTTTCCCATGGCGTCAGGCCCCACGAAGACCCGTACCTGCCGCAAATCGTTTCCCGCAAGACCTGGGGTGGCGCTTGGGTACCTCATGCACCGCCACGCTAGCTGCTGGTCGGCTGTTCCCGTTACGGGCGTAGGTCGGTCTTGGCCTCGCCCGTGGCTGGGTCGAAGGGGTAGGAGAGGTGCTGGTGGGTCATCGACCAGGCGCCGTCTCTGCGCTGGAAGATGCGGGTCCCGCGGGACCAGGTGTCCACTGACTGGCTGCCGGCGGAGACCTCGACGTGGTTGAGCCCCCAGGCGACGGCGAGATCACCGTTGACCAGGATTTTCAGGTCGGGAACGTGCCAGGTGACGCTGCTGTCGCCGGCCGCGTCGAGCCCTGCCTTGCAGACCTCGCGGACAGTCTCGACCCCGATGCACTGCAGCGCCTGGTCATGCTCGTAGGAGACGACGTCGTCGGCGATGGGCGCCATCAGGCCGTCGAGGTCTTTGGCCGTTGTGCTGGCGAACCAGCGTTGGTGCAGCCGGCGCAGCTCCTGCTCGGCCTCAGCATGCTCCTGCTGGACGGCAGCGTGGCCCTGCTCGGCGACAGCGTGGTCCTGTTCAGTGGCGGCGTGGTCCTGGCCCGGAGCGGGGTCGGCCGCGGTGGACCCGTCGGTGAGCGGAAACGAGTGATGCTCGTGAACGATGACCCACCGGCCGGCCTGCTTGCGCAGACCGAACGTCAGCCGCAGCCGGTTTTCGGGATTGTCGGCGAAGTCACGCTCGGTGCCGCAACGCAGCAGGGCGTACGCGAAGGCGACATCCTCGCCCGCGGTGACCTCCAGCGACTCGATGTCGAACGAGGCCCCCTGGGCCTGCCACCGGAAGAATGGTGGCCAGGTCTCGCGGTATGCGTCGAGACCCCGCACCCCCTGCTGCGGCGGCGGCACGTCGAACATCACGATGTCCTGCGTGTGGTCGGCAAGGACTCCGGTGAGATCGCCGTGGTGGACCGCTTCGGCCCAGTGCTCGATCAGGGTACGGATCTGCTCCTCGTTGCTAGCCATGGTCGGCTCGGTCCTTCCGGGTTGATGGGTCCGTCAGGACTACAACCCGGGCCAGTCCGCAAAATCATCGCGCGCCGAGAAAATTCTCTTCCCACAGCTGGGCCGGCAGGCCGAAGGTCGGGAAGTCGGCGTCCAGGAACGAAACCACCTCGGCCACCTGCCGCCCGCGCAGCGTCAGCACATCCAAACCCGCCGGGACGTACGCGCCCCGCTCCTCGCTCCACAGGTAGGTGCCGAACGCGAGCTGCCCGTTCGCCCACGCCGGCACGAACCGCCAGCGATGTCGCAGCACCGCCTCCACCAGGAACCCACGGATTGCTGCCGGGCCGGCGTACCACCTGGTCAGCGGCGGCATCGAGTACCGTGCGTCCTCGGTCAGCATCGCCACGATGGCGTCAACGTCACCAGCCTCCCAGGCGGTCACGTACCGCCGGGCCACCTTTCGTTGTTCCGCGTCACCGAGCGTCCGCAGGGTCTGCTGTTGGCTGCGCTCGGGGCACAGCTTCCCGACGACCTTGCGGGCCCGCTGCAGAGCGCTGTTGACCGCGGCCACCGTGGTGTCCAACACCTCAGCGACCTCACCGGCGGTGTAGCCGAGCACGTCGCGCAGCAACAAAACCGCTCGCTGTGACGCCGACAGATGCTGCAGGGCGGCGACGAACGCCAACTCCACGCTCTCCCGCGCCACAACGCGGGCTTCGGGACTCAGCCGCGCCGTCGGATCCATAAGCCGATCGGGGTACGGCTCCAGCCACGCCGCCTCGGTCAGCGGCGCACCGCCCGGACTCAGATCCGTGGGCAACTCGCGCCGACCCCGACGCTCAATAATCGTCAGCGCCCGGTTCGTCGCAATCTTGTACAGCCACGGCCGAATTGACCCGTGATCGTCGAATCGCTCCAGGCTGCGCCACGCCCGATCCAGGGTCTCCTGGACCGCATCCTCCGCGTCGTGGACGGACCCCAGCATCCGGTAGCAGTGGACGCGTAGCTCAGCCCGCAACGGCCCCACCACCCGGCCGAAGGCATCGCCGTCACCGGCCCGCGCCGCCACCAACTGCGTCGCAGCAGCCTCGCCGGCCCGACTCGAACTGCTCTCGCGATCTCCGGCATCGCTCACCAGCGCCAGGCTACATCGACAGCAGAAGATCCTGCGTCATCCCTGAATCGAGCGCTACCTACGGTTAAGGTTGTCGATGACCGCGACCTGATCCGTACCGCTGGCGCAGGTCTCGGGGATGCTGGGCATGTCGTCACCGAGCGGTGGGGTGACGTAACCGCCACCTGCAGTGAAAGTGGAACCGACCTTGACAGTGCCAGCGCCGGGCACCTCGACCCCGGTGGTGCCGCCGCCGGTCTTCAGTTCGCTTCCAGCCGGCCAGACGACGACCAGTGTCTGATTCTCCGCGGTCCGCACGGCCAGGCACTGGCCCTTGCTCACCACAAGTTCACCGATGATTAGGGCGTCTCGGACTCCATCGGCCTCCGGCGCCACGAACGTGATGACGCCGTTCCCCTTCACGGTCCGCCCGGGGGCATCCTCCCCGCACCCGGACAGGAAGGCCATCGGCAGGACGAGCCCGACGAGTGCGTAGGCCGAGATTCGGGGGTGGAGATAGCTCAACACGGCGTGCCCTAGAGCTCGCCGCTGGGCTCGGTGTCCAGCCGCGGCATCGCCTCCACGAGGGTTCGGTGGATGTAGGCGAGGTCGGGGTCGGACCAATCGGTGGCGCCCGCGTCGCTGCCCCCACCGCCGTCCCAGTCCAGCTCCGGGGCCTCGGCGTGCTGGTACACCCACCACATGTTGCCCCACGGGTCACGCATCCGAGAAAAGACCGTGCCGAAAAAGTCGGTTGGCCGAGTGACGATCCGCGCGCCACACTGCACGGCCCGTGCGAGCACGCTGTCCACGCTATCGACGTAGATTTGAGTCAGTTGCGGCAGGAACGGCCAACCCGGCTTTCGCTCGCCGAACATCAAGGTCGTACCGTCGATCTCGAGCTCGGCATGCAACAGCAGGCCGTCGATGTCTACAGTACGGGCCTCGAGGTGCTCTGCGCCCCCGAACACCTCCCGCAGGAAGGTCATCAGCCCGTCAGCATCGTGGACGACAAAGAACGGATTCAGTGTGGAGAACCCGGGCGGGGTGGCGATGGATTTCATGTGTCGTCCTCCTGCGCAGGGTCGGCTGATCAGTGTCCCCACCCTCGCTGGCCGACCGTCCGGAGGTCTTGAACAAAAACGCCAACGTCAGGCGGTCGCCGCCGCGCGGATGCGAGCCGGCGTCTCACCCCGGATGCGCCTCAGCTCTCGGGTTAGATGCGCCTGATCGGCATACTCCAGGGCGAGAGCGACCTCGGACGGCGGCACTCCCGCGCTGAGCAGCTGGTAGGCACGACGCACACGGTCGAGCCGCTCGATTTCCTTGCGACGCAGGCCGGTGATCGACCGGAACCGCCGCTGCCAGCTCCGCCGCGACAGCCCACGGTCGTCGCCGTTGAGCGCCCGCCGGATGTCGGCATCCGCCACCAACACCCCGTCGGCCACAAGCCGCGCGACGAAGGACTCGAGTTCCTCCCACCTAGGAACGCGACAGCGGCGGCCCCCGAGCGCTACCTGCCCGTCGACAACCGGCAGCTCAGCAATCGCACCGCGCAGCACCGCCTTGTCCACGCCTGGGATCACCACGTCAGCGGCGAGCTCGACGCCCCAGTAGGACTCCCCGACATGTGCGCAAATCGGCAAACCCGTGATCCGCGGACCCGCCAGCTCAGCCGCCAGCGATCCATCGGAGCGACGGATGAACGACAGGCCCCAGTGCTCGCTGGCCTCGTCGATGTAATCGGCGGCTTCCTCGACGTAGGCACGCCAGACTGTCCGGATCTCGGGAATGGGCGAAGCCCGCTGTTCCCACACGCACCGATGGTAGTCGATCACGTTGGGGACTACGTGCGCTTCTGGCCGCGCTACGAGCGCCGCCGTGCAGCGGTCAGCAAGACCAAAATCGGCCGTCGGACCAGGTGGGGTGTCCCGGACGAGTCCCCGACGATCTGAAAACGAGATCACGCCTGGTCACAGGCTTGGAAAGTGGAGCCCAGGGGACTTGAACCCCTAACCCCTGCCTTGCAAAGGCAGTGCTCTGCCAGTTGAGCTAGGGCCCCGGAAGCGGTCCGTGCCGCCAACGCTGACCAGTACGGGTCAGCGCAGGTCGGGCGCGTTGGTGGCCTCGTGCCAGAGGGCGCGCTCGTCGTTGGTTTCCTTGACTCGCTTGGCCACGACTGCCGCCACACCGACAATACCGACGAGGATCAGCAGCTTCTTGAACATTAGGGCAACCCCTCACGCTCGACAGTGCCGTCGGACCTACCCGAGGACCGTATCAGCCGGAAGCAAGGGGGCGGTAAACGGGCCCACCGATGCAGTGCCCCCGGACGACTCGGCACCGCATCCCGCCCCCAGCCGACGCTGCGGGACCGATCACTCCGGCCGATGGCAGACCGCCTCGACGTTGTTGCCATCCGGATCACGGACGAAAGCACCGAAGTAGGTCGGGTGATATTCCGGCCAGACTCGGGGCGCGTGCAGCACCTCCACCCCGAGTGCCACCGCGGCGTCATGGAAGGCCTGCACTGCAGCCCGGTCCGGCGCGGTGAAGGCGATGTGCGCCTCGGCACCCCCGGCCGCACCACCCAGTGGACTGAGCCAGAAGTCAGGAGTGCTGCTGCCATAGCCGACCGCCTCCGGGAACTCCATCAGGCGGCGGCCATCAAGGGGGGCCAGGACAGCATCATAAAAGGCGAGACTGGCATCGAAATCACGCACCTGAATGCCAAGATGGTTGAGCACCGGACCCCCTCGAAGACGAACCGGCCCAGGAAGACCGGGCCGGACAGAGCATCGAACGGCGCCAGACTAGGAGTGGGGTACGACACTCCCGCCACGCATACTGCGGTGCCGGTGTCTCGCCGCTGGTGCGGCGGGGGAAACTGTAATCGGCGCTACGAAAAGCTCGGCCCCCAGAATGTGAGGACCGAGCGGGAGGTGGGGCTAGCTGGAATCGAACCAGCGACCTCAGAGTTATCAGCTCTGCGCTCTAACCGACTGAGCTATAGCCCCGTGTTGCGACGAGCAAGGTTAACCCATCGGGCCGACGGCCCCAAAATCGGGGGTGGCTCCGGGCGCGCTCGCGGGTCGGCGGTTCGCCGGACCCGGGCCGGCGACCCGGGTCCCGCTGACGTACTCAGTCGCGCTCGGCGAGCGTCAGCTCGACACCGCCCACCAGGTCGGCGCAGACGTTATATACGAACGCACCCAGCGTTGCCAGTGCCGTGAACAGCACGACGTTGACCAAGCCGATCAACGCAGAACTCAGAATCACGCCACGGGCGGTGATCTGGAAGCCGTTGGCGCTCTGCCCGCCGCCCGCGTTGACCAGATCACTCAGGCTGTCGTTGACGCTGGCGAACACGCCCATCGCGTCCAGCGCCAGATACAGCACCGAGGTCGCGACCACGACGACGATGAAGAGCACCACCGAAACGGCGAAGGCGAACTTCATCACCGACCACGGGTCGATCCGCCGCAGGTTCAGCCGGGCCCGGCGCGGGCCGCGTGACGCGGCCGAGCTGACCGCGGTACGCGCGGCGCGTACCGCCTCGCCGACGCGCGCCGCCCCGACGGCCGCCACCCCGCCGATTCCCGGCGGGAGGCCGCCGCCCTGGGGCCGGCCAGCGGGGTTCGGCTGTGGTCGGGCGGCCCCGGTGACCCGCGGCTGACTTCCGGTGTCACCAAGTCGGGGGACGCTGTTCAGGCCGCCCAGTGCGGTCGCGCTCCCGGCCGCCGCACTCCCGACGGCCGCACTCCCGGCCGCCACGCTGGTCTTCCCGGCCGCCGCGCTGGTCTTCCCAGCGCCACCGGCAGTCGGTACCTGGGCAGTCCCGGCCGTCTTCTTCTCAGCGGCGGCACCATCGGTACGCGGCGTCTCAGCCTTCGTGGCCGTAACCGGTTCCTCGCTGGATTCCGGCTCCTTGGTCGGCTTGTCCGGCGGCGGCGCCATCCCCGGAGCTCTCGTGAACTTGGGGGCCGGCACGTCGGCGGGGACGGTGGCCCGGCCCACTGCCGCACGGCTGGCGGCTGAGGCACCGCTCGTGGCGCCGTCCTCGTCGACCGGGTCAGCCGAGTTCCCCGCGTTCCCCGACTTCGCCTGTGTCTCCGTCATGCAACTAGTCCTGTTCGTCAGGCTCGTCGGCATTGCGAGCAATCGCCACGATGGTTACGCCATCCGGAAGGTCCATCAGCTTGACCCCCATTGTGTTCCGGTCGCGCGTACGGCGTACAGGCTTCACCGGAGTCCGAATGACACCACCGTTACTGGTGATAGCGAAGAGCTCGTCGTCCGGGTCGATCACCACAGCACCGACCAGACCACCGCGCCGTTCGGTGATCTTCGCAGTCAGCACGCCCTTACCTCCCCGGCCCTGGACCGGGTATTCCTCGATCGGAGTACGTTTCGCGTAACCACCATTGGTGGCCACCAGGACGTCCAAGCCGTGCCGAACGACCTCCATCGCGAGCAACTCGTCGTCCTCGCTGAACCGCATCCCGATCACGCCCGAGGTAGCCCGCCCCATTGGCCGCAGCGCCTCGTCGGAGGCGTTGAACCGGATCGCCAGGGCGTTCTTCGACACCAGCAGGAGATCCTGCTCCGGCGCCACCAGGGCAGCGCCGACCAGTTCGTCGTCCTCGCGCAGGTTGATCGCGATGATGCCGCCGGATCGGTTGGAGTCGAACTCCTCGAGCCTCGTCTTCTTTACCACTCCGTTCTTGGTGGCCAACACCAGGTAGGGGGCGACCTGGTAGTCGGAAATCTCGATGATCTGTGCGATCTGCTCGTCTGGCTGGAAGGCGAGCAGGTTGGCCACGTGCTGGCCCTTGGCCACCCTACTGGCTTCCGGGAGCTCGTACGCCTTGGCCCGGTACACCCGGCCCTTGTTGGTGAAGAACAAAATCCAGTCGTGCGTCGAGCACACGAAGAAGTGGCTGACGATGTCATCCTGCCGCAGGGAGGCGCCGCTGACCCCCTTGCCGCCCCGCCGCTGCGAGCGGTACGCGTCCACCTTGGTGCGCTTCGCGTACCCGGTTCGGGTGATGGTGACCACGACGTCCTCGCGGGCGATCAGGTCCTCCATCGAGACCTCGCCGTCGAACGGAATGATCTGGGTACGCCGGTCGTCGCCCCACTTCGCGACGATCTCGCCCAGCTCCTCCGAGACAATCCGCCGCTGCCGCTCGGGCTTCGCCAGGATGTCCTTGAAGTCGGCGATCTCCAGCTCCAGCTTCGCCAGGTCGTCGAGGATTCGCTGCCGCTCCAGCGCGGCCAGCCGGCGCAGCTGCATGTCCAGGATCGCGGTCGCCTGGATCTCGTCGATCTCCAGCAACCGGATCAGGCCCTGCCGCGCGTCGTCCACCGTCGGCGAGCGCCGGATCAGCGCGATCACCTCGTCGAGGGCGTCCAGCGCCTTGGTCAGACCCCGCAGGATGTGCGCCCGCTCCTCGGCCTTACGCAGCCGGTACGCCGTCCGCCGCCGGATCACCTCGATCTGGTGATCGACGTAGTAGCGGATGAACTGGGCCAGGTTCAGCGTGCGCGGCACACCGTCCACCAGCGCCAGCATGTTGGCGCCGAAGGTCTCCTGCAGCTGGGTGTGCTTGTAGAGGTTGTTCAGCACCACCTTGGCGACCGCGTCACGCTTGAGTACCAGCACCAGGCGCAGGCCGGTGCGGCCGGAGGACTCGTCCCGGATGTCGGCGATTCCGCCGAGCTTCCCCTCCTTGATCAGCTCGGCGATCCGCTCGGCCAGGTTGTCCGGGTTCACCTGGTACGGCAGCTCGCTGACCACCAGTGCCGGGCGGCCCCGCTTGTCCTCCTCGACCTCGACCACGGCGCGCATCCGGATCGAACCGCGCCCGGTGCGGTACGCGTCCTGGATCGCCGCCTGGCCGACGATCAGGCCGTGGGTCGGGAAGTCCGGCCCCCTGACGATCCCCAGGAGGGCTTCCAGGGTGCTCGCCTCGTCGGCCTCCGGGTGCTCAAGGCACCACTGCACCGCCGCACCGATCTCCCGCAGGTTGTGCGGTGGGATCTTGGTGGCCATCCCGACCGCGATGCCTTCGGAGCCGTTGACCAGCAGGTTGGGGATCCGGGACGGCAGGATCGTGGGCTCCTTGGCCCGGCCGTCGTAGTTGTCCTGCAGGTCGACGGTGTCCTCGTCGATGTCCCGCAGCATCTCCATCGCCAGCGGTTGGAGCTTGCACTCGGTGTACCGCATCGCCGCCGCCGGGTCGTTACCCGGGGAGCCGAAGTTGCCGTTGCCATCCACCAGCGGGTAGCGCAGCGCCCAGGGCTGGGCCATCCGGACCAGCGCGTCGTAGATCGCCGAGTCACCGTGCGGGTGGAACTGGCCCATCACGTCGCCGACCACCCGGGAGCACTTCACGTACCCCCGGTCGGGCCGGTACCCCGAGTCGAACATCGCGTAGAGGATCTTGCGGTGGACCGGCTTCAGCCCGTCCCGGACGTCCGGCAGCGCCCGCCCGACGATCACGCTCATGGCGTAGTCGAGGTAGGAGCGCTGCATCTCCACCTCGAGCCCGACCGGCTCGATCCGGTCGTGCGCCACGACGGCGCCGGCGGTCTCGGGGGCGTCGGGCTCGTTCGGTGTGGACTCGGGGGTATCGGTCACTTGTTAACCCTTATCAGACTCAGAGTCGCTTTTGTGCTGTGGATAACCGCTGTGGAAACTGGCCTGACTGTGGATAACTCTGTGGAAATCACCGAGTCGCCGGACCAGACCCGAGCGGGCCTCAGATGTCCAGGAACCGTACGTCCTTGGCGTTACGCTGGATAAACGAGCGACGAGCCTCGACATCCTCCCCCATCAGCACACTGAACAGCTCGTCCGCGGTCGCCGCGTCATCGAGCGTCACCTGCCGCAGGGTGCGGGTGGCCGGGTTCATCGTGGTCTCCCACAGCTCGGGGTAGTTCATCTCGCCGAGCCCCTTGAACCGCTGGATGTCGTCCGGCTTGGCGTTGGGCTTCTTCTGCTGCCGCAGGGTGATCAGACCGTCCCGCTCCCGGTCCGAGTACGCGTACTGCGCGTCGTCGCCCTTCCGGTTCCACTTGATCTTGTAGAGCGGCGGGGCGGCCAGGTAGACGTGCCCCAGCTCGACCAGCGGCCGCATGAAGCGGAAGAGCAGCGTCAGCAGCAGCGTCTGAATGTGCTGACCATCAACGTCCGCGTCGGCCATCAACACGATCTTGTGGTACCGCAGCTTCTCGATGTCGAAGTCGTCGTGGATACCCGTGCCGAGCGCGGTGATCAGCGCCTGGACCTCGTTGTTCTTCAGGACCCGGTCGATCCGCGCCTTCTCCACATTGAGGATCTTGCCGCGGATCGGCAGGATCGCCTGCGTCCGCGGGTCGCGCCCCTGCTTGGCGGAGCCGCCCGCCGAGTCGCCCTCAACGATGAAGACCTCGCACTCGCGGGGGTCGGTTGACTGGCAGTCGGCCAGCTTGCCCGGCATCGAGCCGGACTCCAGCAGCGACTTACGCCGGGCCAACTTGCGGGCCTGCTGGGCGGCGACCCGGGCGCGCGCGGCCTGGGAGGCCTTGGTGATGATGACCTTCGCCTCGGCCGGGTTCCGGTCCAGCCAGTCGACCAGCCACTCGTTGCAGACCCGCTGCACGAAGCTCTTGACCGGGGTGTTGCCCAGCTTGGTCTTGGTCTGCCCCTCGAACTGCGGGTTGGTCAGCTTCACCGAGATGATCGCCGCCAGCCCCTCCCGGATATCCTCCCCGGAGAGCTTCTCGTCACCCTTGAGGAGCCGCTTCTCCGCACCGTACCGGTTGATGACGCTGGTCAGCGCCGACCGGAAGCCTTCCTCGTGGGTGCCGCCCTCATGCGTGTTGATGTTGTTGGCGAAGGTGTAGACCGACTCGCCATACGACTCGTTCCACTGCATGGCGATCTCGACCGACATGCCGTCTTCGTCGGTGCCAAACTCGACCACCGACTTGTGGATCGAGGTCTTCGAGGCGTTCAGGTGCCGGACGAAGTCGGCGATGCCACCCTGGTAGCAGAAGGTGACCTCGCGCGTCTTGCTGTCATCGCCCTCGTCGACTCGCTCGTCGAGGAAGTGGATGGTCAGCCCCCGGCTGAGGAAGGCCATCTCCTGGAGCCGACGGTAGATGGTCTGGAAGTCGAAACTAACGGTATCGAAGACCGTCGGATCGGGCCAGAAGGAGACCGCCGAACCGGTGGCGTCGGTCGGCTCGCCCTTCTCCAGCGGCGTCGGCTTCGAGTCCGTGTACGACTGCCGCCAGAAGTAGCCGTCCTTCTGGATCTCGACAGCCATCCGGGTGGAGAGGGCGTTCACGACCGACACACCGACGCCGTGCAGGCCACCGGAGACGGCGTACGCCTTGCCGTCAAACTTCCCGCCGGCGTGCAGGACGGTCAGCGCCACCTCCACACCCGGCTTCTTGAGCTTCGGATGCGGGTCGACCGGGAAACCACGGCCGTTGTCGGTGACCCGAACCCCACCGTCGGCGAGCAGCACCACATCGATGGTGTCGCAGTGCCCGGCCAGCGCCTCGTCCACCGCGTTGTCCACCACCTCCCACACCAGGTGGTGCAGGCCGCGTTCGCCGGTGGACCCGATGTACATACCGGGGCGCTTACGGACCGCCTCCAACCCTTCGAGGACGGTGATCGACTCTGCGCCGTACTCCTGCTTGTCCTGCGCTGCCACCCTCGGCCACTTTCTCGCGTCGGCCACACCACTGGCGCGACCGGTCACGGGGTTCGGCGGACAGGACGCGACGTCGGGCGCGCGGACCGGCACCGGAGAGTGATCCGGGCCGGGGGCGAACGCGCCGGCCGCCGCGGGTGCCCGCGGATCGCGATCGGCTCGACCTGATGTGGAACGATGATCTCGGGCCCGTGCCGGCCCCGGGTTTCATCGCTCCGCACCGGGTCTTCGTCTCAGACCCAATCCTACTGTGCGTCGGCGACAGATCCACCACTCGGCACCCCTTGCGCGGCAGCTGAGACCTTCATAGCCGGCCGACCACTCACTCCACGACTCCCCCTACGTGCACCGAGCCGGCCGTAGGCTCGCACCGGCCGGCAACGCTCCCGCCCAATGTGTGTCCATCTCGCGATCAACTCCGGCTTGATCTTTGCCGGCTGGAACCGGACGATCGACCCGTTCGGACGGAGATGGCTTGAGAGGTGACACCAGATGGGGCTGGACAACGTCGTGGTGAACTGGCCGCGGACCGGCCGCTTCTACGAACCGGTCGCGCCGGCGGAGTTCGTGGACTTCGGCGAGATCGTCGACATGCCGCAGATCTCCGCACCGACCGCCGCGCTCGCCGAGCTGATCGCCAAGACCGGCACGGTCCGGGCAACCGCGTACACCGAGCTGGTCGATCTGATCCTCGGCCTGGAGAATGTGCTGTACGCCACAGAGAACTCGGAGGAGGACGAGGACCCGGTGATCGACCCGGACGGCTGCGGGTGGATCGCCGACGGAGTCGAACGGTTCGTGGCGCGGCACCGCGTAGTCGACGAGGCAGTCACCTTCGAGACCGTCAGCGCGGTGCTCCGCGCGCTACTCGGCGACGGACGCCTGGCCGAGCAGCAGCTGCGGTGG
The DNA here is from genome assembly GCF_013416675.1 of Salinispora sp. H7-4. Lineage (NCBI taxonomy): Bacteria > Bacillati > Actinomycetota > Actinomycetes > Micromonosporales > Micromonosporaceae > Salinispora > Salinispora sp. H7-4. Next base: position 235,789 of record NZ_JABZED010000006.1, on the reverse strand, counting down.
CTGGACAGCCGGCTGGACCGGCTCCGCGACGACAGCGGCGCTCCGCCGCAGTGGACCTTCACCTGCGCGGAGCTGAGCGTCCTCGCCGCGTTCTACCGCCGCTGCGCCGAGCGGGGCTTCGCGGTCTACGCCGAGTCCGTGGCACCACGCCGGGCCGTTCAGCCGTAGGTGTCCCGGGGGCCGCGGCCCCGCACCCGACGAGGGCCACGCGACCAGGACGGCGCGGCCGGACCGTGGATGTGCAGCCGGCGTACGACGTTGTGGCCCACCTCGCTGGCGATCTGCTGCAGCAGCGAGCCGGCGAGCAGCCGGAGCTGGGTGGCCCAGGCGGTCGAGCGCGCCTCCACGGTCAGCTCGCCCCCTTCCAGCTTCACCGGCCGGCTGTGCTGGGCCACGTCCGCGCCGACCACCCGTTCCCAGGCGCCGAAGACCGTGGCCTCGGCCGCCGGTTGCTGCCAGCCCCGGGCCTTCACCAGCCGGTCCAGCACCGCCCCGAGCGGCTGCGGGTCGCGCGGGTCCGGCCCCGGGCCGGAGTAGCCCCGCGGCCTTCGCCCCCCACCGCTCGCCCCGCCGTTGCGGCTGCGCCGTTGCGGCTGCGCCGCCTGGCGCCGCGCCTTCGCCGCATCCAGCACGGCCCGCGCGAGCTGCGGCCCGGCCGGTGCCTCCGCCCCGGTGTCCGCTGGCGGGGCCGCCCCGTCCGCTCCGGTATCCCCCGCCGCACGGGGTCCGGCGGTGGGTTCCGCCTCATCCGACACGCTGCACCTCCCCCTCGCGGACAACGAACCGCGCGCCGTGCAGACGCGCGGGGAGATCTTCTGCCACCGCACAGGTCACCAGGAGTTGACTCGCCGCACCGACCAGCTCGGCGAGGCGGTCCCGCCGGCCGGTGTCCAGCTCGGCGAAGACGTCGTCCAGCACCAGCACCGGCTCGATCCCGTCAGCGCGCAGTAGGTCGTACCCGGCAAGCCGAAGCGCCAACGCCAACGACCAGGACTCGCCGTGGCTGGCGTACCCCTTCGCGGGCAGTGGCCCCAGCGTGAGGGTGAGGTCGTCCCGGTGCGGGCCGACCAGGGTGGTCCCCCGCTCGATCTCGGCTGCCCGGCCGGCGGCGAGCGCATCGCCCAGCGCCGCGGTCAGCTCCGCCCGGTCCGCGGTTGGGCTGGCCGATTCGACCGACGACCGGTACGTGATGCCGGCCGCGCCCCTACCGGCGGCCACCGCGTCGTACGCCCGGGTGACGTGGGGGGTGAGTGCGGCGACGAGGTCGAGCCGACCGGCGAGCAGCTCGGCACCATGCCGCGCGAGGTGGTCGTCCCAGACCGCGAGGGTGGAGAGGTCCCCGCCGCGGGTACCGCCGGTCTTACGTGCCAGGTACGCGGTGCGCAGCAGCGCGTTCCGCTGCCGGAGCACCCGTTCGTAGTCGGCCCGCACCCCGGCGAACCGGGGCTGCCGGAGCACCAGCAGATCGTCGAGGTAGCGGCGCCGCTGCGCCGGGTCGCCCCGGACCAGCTCCAGGTCCTCCGGGGCGAAGAGCACCAGCCGCAGGGCGCCGAGCACGTCCCGGGCCCGCCGGGCCGGGGACCGGCCGAGCCGGGCCCGGTTGGCCCGCCCCGGAACGATCTCCAGCTCGACCAGCAGCTCCCGCCCCTCGTGCACCACGGTGCAGCGGATGATCCCCGCGGTGGCGCCCATCCGGACCAACGGGGCGTCCGTGGCGACCCGGTGGGAGTCCAGGGTCGCCACGTAGCCGAGCGCCTCGATCAGGTTGGTCTTGCCGACCCCGTTCGAGCCGACCAGGACGTTCGCCCCCGGTTCAAAATCCACGCCGACCCGCTCGTACGAGCGGAAGTCGACGAGTTCCAGCCGGCGGACGTACACGGGTGGTGGGGCCGTCAGCGCTTGCGAACGGCGTGCCCGCCGAACTGCTGGCGCAGCGCGGCGACGGCCTTCATCGCGGGCGAGTCATCCTCCCGGGAGGTGAAGCGGGCGAAGAGCGCGGCGGCGATGACGTTCATCGGCACGGCGAGCCGGACCGCCTCGTCGACGGTCCAGCGCCCCTCGCCGGTGTCCTCGGTGTAGGGGCTCAACTCGGCCAGCTCCGGGTCCTCATCGAGTGCCCGGTCGAGGAGGTCGAGCAGCCAGGAGCGGACAACCGTGCCCTCCCGCCAGGACTTGAAGACACCCGGGACATCGGTGACCAGCTCGGACTTGGCCAGCAGTTCGTAGCCCTCGGCGTAGGCGTGCATGAGACCGTACTCGATGCCGTTGTGCACCATCTTGGCGTAGTGCCCGGCACCGACCGGACCAGCGTGCACGAAGCCGAAGTCTCCGGCCGGCTTCAACGCGTCGAAGATCGGCATCAGCCGGTGCACGTGTTCCTGGGCACCGCCGACCATGAGGGCGTACCCGTTCTGCCGGCCCCAGACGCCACCGGAAACCCCGGCGTCGACGTACCCGATGCCGTGCTCGTTCAGCCGCTCGGCGCGCGGGGCATCGTCGCTGAACCGCGAGTTGCCACCGTCAACGACGATGTCGCCGGCGTCGAGCGCCTCCGCCACCTTGTCGATGGTCTCGTCGGTGACGGCGGCGGGGACCATGACCCACACCGCGCGGGGCGCGTCCAGCTTCTGCGCCATCTCCGCCAGGCTGGCCACGTCGCTCAGCTCGGCCTGGTTGTCGTAGCCGATCACCTCATGCCCGGCGGCCCGCAGCCGCTCCCGCATGTTGCCGCCCATCCGGCCGAGCCCTACCAGGCCGAGCTGCATTGTCCGTACCTCCGTGCGTTGTGGTTCGTCTCGGGTGCGATCAGCGGGAGACGCGGATCGGCATGATGAGGTAGCGGTACCCGGGAACGATCTCACCATCCTCGCCGACGGGAGAAATCACCGCCGGCTTGAAGGCGTCAACGAACGACAGAACGGCGAACTGGGTCCCCATGTTCGAGAGACCGTCGATCAGGTATTGGGGGTTGAAGCCGACAGTCAGCGGATCACCGCTGAAGGTGGCCTCCATCGCCTCGCTGGCGCGGGCCTCCTCGGTGCCACCGGCCTCGACCACCAGTCCGTCACCGTTCAGGCTCAGCAGCACCGGAGTGGTGCGTTCGGCGACGAGCGCGACCCGCTTGACGACCTCGATAAGCGCGCTGACCGGCACCTGGGCCTGCGCGTTGTGGGTGGCCGGAAAGAGCGAGCGGACCGGCGGGTAGTTGGCGCCGTCGAGGAGTCGGCTGGTGGTGCGCCGGGTGCCGCCAACGAAACCGATCATGCCCTCGCCCGCCGCCCCCTGGGAGAGCGCCATGGTGACCTGGCCGCCGAGCGGCCCCAGGGCCTTGGCGGTGTCGTGCAGAGTGCGGGCCGGTACCAGCGCGTTGAGGCTGATCTCCGGGTCTTCCGGGTGCCACTCGATCTCGCGCAGAGCGAGGCGGTAGCGGTCGGTGGCGAGCATGGCCAACGTGCCCCCGGAGAGCTCCAGCCGGACGCCGGTCATCATCGGCAGGGTCTCGTCCCGGCCGGCCGCCACGGCTACCTGGGCAACGGCGGCGGCGAACGCGGCGGCGTCGATGGTGCCAGCGCTGACCGGCATCTCCGGGAGCGTCGGATAGTCCTCGACCGGCATGGTGGGCAGCGTGAACCGGGCGCTGCCGCAGACGAGCTCGAGGTGGGCGCCGACCGCCGCGATGTCGACCGGCTTCGCCGGCAGTGCCTTGGTGATCTCCGCGAGGAGCCGGCCGGAGACCAGGGCGGCGCCGTCGGCGTCCCCCTGCACCTCGACGGTCACCTGGCTGGAGACCTCGTAGTCGAAGCCAGAGACCTGCAGGTTGCCGTCGGTGACCCGGAGCAGCACTCCGGCGAGCACCGGTACCGAAGGACGGCTCGGCAGGCTCTTTGCGGTCCAGGCCACGGCCTCGGCGAGCGCGTCGCGCTCTACTCGGAACTTCATCAATGCCTCCGCGTCAACGTCAGCGCCAACTCTCTCATGCCGACCGCTGCCTGCCGACCCGCCGGGGCGTGCCGGTTCTCCTGGCACCTTAGGGCGCGTGGGCAATGGCGGTACGCCCGGCCCCGTGCATGTCCAGGTGCAGCTGACCGGCTGCGGCGGTCTGCGGCCCGATCCACAGGAAGTCCAACGGTGATGATTGGTTTTTGTTGTCTTTAGAGATCTAACTCATCGTCTTCGTCGCACCTGTGCAAACTGTGGAGAACCTGTGTTGACCCAGGTCAGCCTGGGTATCCACCGGTGGGTTTCCTGTGGAGAACCCGGGGGAAAACCCGGGCTGTCATCCACAGGCCAGAGTTACCCCCAGCTCGTCCACCGTTGTCCACCGGTTATCCACCGGTTATCCACCGACTTCTTCCCCAGACCTGTGGATCGTCGCTCGTAGCTCGACCCGAGTTATCCCCAGAACCTTCAACAGCCCGTCCACACCCGGTCCGCACTCGGTGGACAACGACCTCGTTATCCCCAAGCGTCCACAGCACTACCCCCAGGGTTTTCCACAACCTGTGGATAACGAGGGGGCGATGGCCGCACGTTCTCCACCGACGGAAGCGGAGGCTGTGGACAACGAGCGGGACTTCTCGGCCCCGAACCGGGGCCCGGATCCGGTCCACCACCCAGATCCGGGCCCCGTCGTCCGGTCCGGTGGGGGTGGAGGAGCGCCGAAGGAGCGCCGCTGTGGTGCCGGATTCGGTCGCTCAGCGGGTGGTTCGACGGTTCGGGGCAGCCCGCCGACAGCTGGGGCGGCGGCGGGGCCTCAGCTGTTCTGCTTGATCCGGTTGGTCAGCTCGGCGATCTGGTTGTAGAGCGACCGCCGTTCGGCCATCTGCTGACGAATCTTGCGGTCGGCGTGCATGACCGTGGTGTGGTCGCGCCCGCCGAATGCCTGTCCGATTCGGGGCAGCGACAGGTCGGTCAGCTCCCGGCACAGGTACATGGCGACCTGGCGGGCGTTGACGAGCACCCGCGAGCGGGAGTGCCCACGCAGGTCCTCCAGACTCACCCCGAAGTAGTCGGCGGTCGCCACCATGATCTGGTCGGCGGTGATCTCTGGTCCGCTGCCGTCCGGGATGAAGTCCCGCAGCACCTCCTCGGCCAGCGACAGCTCCACCGACGACCGGGTGAGGCTGGCGAACGCGGTGACCCGGATCAGCGCGCCCTCAAGTTCTCGGATCGAGCTCGACACCCGGGACGCGATGAACTCGAGTACGTCCGGCGGGGCGAACAGCCGCTCCTGGGCGGCCTTCTTCTGCAGGATCGCGATCCGGGTCTCCAGGTCCGGCGGCTGGATGTCGGCGAGCAGACCCCACTCGAACCGGGTTCGCAACCGGTCCTCCAGGGTCGCCAACTGCTTCGGCGACCGGTCGGAGGTGATCACGATCTGCTTGTTGGCGTTGTGCAGCGTGTTGAAGGTGTGGAAGAACTCCTCCTGCGTCCGCTCCCGGTTCTCCAGGAACTGGATGTCGTCGATCAGGAGGATGTCGACATCCCGGTACCGGCGCTGGAAGGCGCTGGTCTTGTCGTCGCGCAGCGAGTTGATGAAGTCGTTGGTGAACTCCTCGGTCGAGACGTACCGGACCGAGTTGGCGTTGCCGAGCGTGGTGGCGTAGTGGCCGATCGCGTGCAGCAGGTGCGTCTTGCCCAGCCCGGAGCTGCCGTAGATGAACAGCGGGTTGTACGCCTTGGCGGGCGACTCGGCGACCGCCACCGAAGCCGCATGGGCGAACCGGTTGGACGAACCGATGACGAACGTTTCGAACATGTACTTCGGGTTGAGCCGGTTGCCACCGCCGTCGGCTGGCGTTGGCAACCGACGGTCCTCGCGACCACCGGGCCGGGACAGGTGGTCCACCCGCCCCGGCCCGCTGTCGGTACCGAGTTCCCGGGGCAGTGCCGGCCCCCCGCGCTGCTCCGCCGCCTCTGCGCGGTAGCGGACGTCGAAGGGACGTTCGGACACTGGTGGGCCCAGTCGGGCCTGCTCGTCAACATCGCGTCGCTCGCCTCGGGGCGGCCCGCCGAAAGCGGAGCCGAACAACGGCTCCTGGCCGTCCTGGGAGACCGGCGTCGGCTGCTCGCCGTACGAACCGGCAGGCACCGTGGCGCGGCGTTCCGGTTGGGCCTGCCCGGGAATCAGCGGGAACTGTTGGTCCACGCCGTGCTCCGGGATCCCTCTCGCGGCATCGCCGGTGGCGCCGCCGGGCAGCGTGCCGACCTCTGGGCTGGGGGCGCTGTGGTAGATGGTGCCGGCCGGGCGGCCGGAGCCGTCTTCCGGCGCTCGTACGGTGACAGCGACCTGGATGGGGCGCCCCAGCCGGCGGGTGAGCGCCTCGGTGATCGCCGGGCGGAGCCGGGACTCAATGACATCTCGGGTGAAGGCGTCCGGTACGGAGACGAGCGCGGTGTCCTCGACGATGGCACGGAGCCGGGTCAGCCGCAGGTAGGCCCGTTGCTGCGCGGAGACGATCTCGTCGGCCAGCTCGTCGGTCGTCGCCGTCCACACCGCGGCAAGGTCGGTTGTATCCGTCACCGTCGTGCCACCCCCTCGCCTCTGTTCCCGGACGCCGCCGTCCTCCCCGTCGGCCGTCCGGGCCCGCCGTGTTCACGCGGTGCTTCTCCCGCCCCGGCTGGCCGAACGACCCTTGTCCACAAGTTATCCACAGCCTGTGTGGGTACCGATTGTGGCCGCCCACGGCATGTGGGTCAGACCTCACCCGGTACGAGCGGGCGCTGAAGCGGGTCATCTTGCCGAACGATCCACCGCCCGATTCGGTCTTGCCTGCCGGCGGCGACCACAGCCGGACCGGCCCCGGGCTTCCGACAGCCACTCGCGATCGGGGCCGACAGCCCTGTACCGCAATCGGGCACGGTAACAGCGATGTCCGGACGCCATCAACAGCGGACGTACGCCGACCGTCGGCGGCAGCAGCGGAAACGTCGGAACGACCGGTGTCGGGCCAGCCGGTGGGAGCGTTGACGCTCGTGGTGCCCCTGCGTACGCTGGAGCGGCTGCTCTCTCACCCTCTGCTAGGGTGATGGATGCTTGCTGTCCGCAGCGTCGGGCAGCGTTGATCGGGGGCGCCGCGAAGGTGTTCCAGATCATGACCTGGTTCGGATCATGACACGACCCGGATCGTGACACGACCTGAAACTGGGACGACCTCGGACCAGACGCGACCCCGGCGATCCCTCGCCCAGGGGTAGGACATCGGAGAGCCTGACGTGAGCAAGCGCACCTTCCAGCCGAACAACCGCCGGCGCGCGAAGACCCACGGCTTCCGGCTGCGCATGCGCACCCGTGCCGGCCGCGCCATCATCTCGACCCGTCGCAGCAAGGGCCGCGCTCGCCTGGCGGCCTGAGGCCGCCAGGTCCGATCGGCAGGGCGTGGAGAGTCGTGCTGACCGCCGCGCAGCGTCTGCGGCGCAGCACTGACTTCGCCGCGGCGGTCCGTGGTGGCCGACGCGTCGGGCGCGGCGTGGTCGTCGTCCATCTGACCTCGCCCGGCACCCCACCGGAGACCTCTTCGACGAAGCCGGCGCGGGACACTGGTGCGGAGCAAACAGCCGCACCGGCCCGCGCCGGCTTCGTCGTCTCCAAGGCGGTTGGCAACGCCGTCGTCCGGAACACTGTCCGCCGCCGGCTGCGGCACCTGGTCCGGGAACGCCTCCCCGGGCTACCGGCCGGGAGCACCCTCATCGTCCGTGCCCTGCCCGCCGCGGCGCACCGGTCGTACCAACGACTCGGTGTTGATCTCGACACCGCGATCGCGGCCGCACGCGCCCCCCGCGGGCGGCGGTCCCGGTGAGTTCGACACCCGATCCAACACCGCCGAGCTCACTTGGTGCCCGGGTGCTGGCCGGGCCCATCATCGCGTACCGTCGGTGGATAAGCCCGGCGTTGCCGGCCCGCTGTCGGTTCTACCCGTCGTGCAGCGCGTACGCCCTGGAGGCGGTGACCCGCCACGGCCCGGTTCGGGGAGCCGGCCTGACGGCCCGGCGGCTGATGCGCTGCCACCCCTTCCACCCAGGTGGATTCGACCCGGTGCCGGAGCCGGGCGGTCGCCGCCGTGCCGATGTGACTGGAGTCTGAGAATTGAGTCTCGACTGGATCTACTACGCGATCTCGTGGATCCTGCTGCGCTGGCATCAGGTGTGGGACGCCATCGGGGTGCCGGAAGGCGTGGTGCTCGGCACCAACTGGTCCTGGATACTGGCGATCATCTTCCTGGTGGTCACCGTCCGGGTGATCCTCTTCCCGGTCTTCGTCAAGCAGATCAAGTCACAGCGGGCGATGCAGGCGCTGCAGCCGCAGGTCAAGGCGCTGCAGGAGAAGCACAAGGGTGACCGGGAGACGCTCCAGAAGGAGATGATGGAGCTCTATCGGAAGGAAAAGGCCAACCCACTCATGGGCTGCCTTCCGATGTTCCTCCAGATTCCGGTCTTCCTCGGCCTGTTCCACGTGCTTCGCCGGCTCAACCCGGACAAGCCCCTGGACAAGAAGACGCTCTACGGCTGGACGGTCGACCAGTTCGACAGCGCATCGATCGCGAAGCTGTTCACCGCGCCGATCGCCGGCAAGTTCGGCTCCTCCCCCGAGGAACTGGCCGCGCTGGGTGCCGACGGCACCACCGTCAAGATCATGGCCGGCATTCTGGTGCTGGTGATGATGGGCACCACCTACCTGACCAGCCGCCAGATGATCCTCAAGACCGGCTGGGCCGAGGACCCGCAGCAGCGGATGATCCAGCGGTTGATGCTCTACGGCATCCCGGCGTCGCTGCTCATCTCCGGCGCGATCTTCCCGATCGGTGTGATCATCTACTGGGTCACCAACAACATGTTCACCCTGGCCCAGCAGCAGTGGGTGTTGCGCAAGTTCCCGCCGCCGCCGAGCGCGAAGTCCAGCACCACTGGTACGCGTGGTCCGGTGCAGCCGGCGAAGAGCGGTGGCCTCTTCGGCCGCGGTAAGTCCGCCCCTTCGGCCGCCACCCCGCCGGCCGCGACCAAGGTCGCCGCACCGAAACCGGGTGCCAAGCCCACCAGCCAGAAGAAGGGGCAGCCGGCCAATCAGAAGGGCCAGTCCACCGGCCAGAAGGCCCAGCCCGCGAACCAGAAGGGGCAGCCGGCCAATCAGAAGGGCCAGGCCGCCGGCCAGAAGAAGGGCCAGCCCGCGAACCAGAAGGGCCGTCCCGCCAAACGGCAGGGCTGATCCGACCGGTGTTCGGCGGTATCTACCTTGATACCGCCGCCGGTGGGCAAAACGCCGCCGGGCCCTGCGGCCACGGGCGAGACTGCCCCGATAGACCTACCCGTGGTACCGGCGTTCCCGCCGGCCCCGGGAGACCAGCGGACCCGACGGTCCGGCCGAGTGAGTACGGAGGAGACCGTGACCGAGACCAGCACGCCCCGCGCTGACGAGTCCCAGGACGCCGAGGGGACGGAGACGACGGCGAAGGGCCAGACCGAGGCGGCCGAGGCCGCAGCCGGCGGCACGGAGCAGCGGTCCACCGGGGAGAGCGATCTGTTCCGGCAGAGTGAGATCGCCGCCGACTACGTGGAGGGCCTACTCGACATCCTCGACTACGACGGGGACATCGACGAGCTGGTCTCCGGTGGACGTCCGGTCGTGGAGGTGGTTGGCGGACGACTCCAGAGCCTGGTGGGCCAGCGCGGCGCCACGCTGGAGGCGTTGCAGGAACTCACCCGACTCGCGGTCTTCCGGCAGACCGGCACCCCCAGCCGACTGCTGCTCGACGTGGGCGGCTACCGGGCGGGCCGTCGTAAGGAGCTTGCCGCGGTGGCGAAGAATGCCGTCGAGAAGGTTAAGGAGCACGGCGAGTCGGTGCGGCTGGAGCCGATGTCCGCCTTCGAACGCAAGTGCGTGCACGACGTGGTCAACGCCATCGACGGGGTGGCGAGCGAGTCTGAGGGCGTCGAGCCGAGTCGGCGCATCATTGTCCGGCCGGCGGACTGAGCGGGTGACTCACGACGCGGCGCGCGCGTCCGGCCCGGGTGGTACGCCGCCCGGGCCGTTGCCTGTCGGCGATCGCCCCGCTCGGGCCGAGGTGGATGCCACCCCACCCCCGGAACTGGCCCCCGTGGCCCGGACGCTCTTCGGTGACCGGCTGGGCCTGGCTGTTGCGTACGCGGGCCTGCTGGTGACCGACGGGGTGGTCCGGGGACTCATCGGGCCGCGGGAGGCACCGCGGATCTGGGATCGGCACCTGCTCAACTGCGCGGCGGTGGCGGAGCGGATTCCGTCGGGCGCGACGGTGCTTGACGTGGGTAGCGGTGCCGGACTGCCGGGCCTCGTGCTTGCCATCGCTCGGCCGGATCTCTCGGTCACCCTGGTCGAGCCGCTGGCCCGTCGCACCGCCTTCCTCGTCGAGGCGGTGGCGCAGCTCGACCTGGCGGCCTCGGTCCGGGTTGTCCGGGGCCGGGCCGAGGAGATCGCCTCGGGTGGTGGTGGAGTCGAGCCGCTAACCGGTGATGTGGTGACCGCTCGCGCGGTGGCCCCGCTGGATCGGCTCGCCCGGTGGTGCCTTCCGCTGGCAGTGCCAGGCGGACGGCTGGTCGCTCTCAAGGGCGCCTCGGCAGCGGAGGAGGCCGCCGAGCATGCCGTCGTCGTGGATCGGCTTGGCGGCGGTGTGCCGGAGGTGCACCACTGCGGGGCGGGCGTTGTGGAGCCACCGACGACGGTGATCGAGATCGTTCGGGAGCGGGTGGTGGCACCGCCGCGACCCAAGCCCACGAAGCGTTCCCGTGGTGGTCGGCGGCGCTGAGTCGTCGGTGGTATTTCGCATCACCTGCTCAGCGGTCTGCCGGTGTTCGGCGGATCCGGCGCGCAGCTGGGTCGTTGAAATAGGTACGGGTGGCAGGCGACCTGCAGCCCGACGTGGACCGACCACGCCCAATCCCCGTAGGCTGGCCGCGCGTCGATAATGTGGAGCGGGGGTGCCGGGTACTCGCCCGATTCCGATCGCTTCCAACGGGCCGCACGCTCGGGGTGACCATCCGAGCGACCCGTTGACAGGATGCGGACCGACCATCCGAAGCCGGGCAGGGATGATAGGTGCATGACGACGGCAGGTACGACGATCCGCGCGGGACCGGGTCTACGGGCGACCTGGTTTCACGTGAAACCGACGATCCCGGTTGGGCCACCCCCAGCCCTCCCGTCAGTCCGCCCGTCCGAACGTCGCAGGACGATACCTTCCGGCGAGCGGCGCCAGCTCCGGGACATTCCCGCCCCTCGTCGCCGGAAGTGTCGTTGAGCCGCAGTACCGGGGATAGTTCCCGGGGCGGCGATCCGCCGGCGGCCGAGCAGGCCGCGTCGGTACGGGGGAAGACAGCCGCGTCGACACGCATCGAGGTGGCTGTGCCGCAGCAGGCAACGCCGGAGCGGCCGGCCGAACCGACCAAGGCTCCGAACCTGCCCTCCGGGCAGGACGGGGTTGATGACACGCCCGTTTCACGTGAAACACCGACGCGCGAAGAGGATGACCCACCGTTGGCGATGGAAGCTATGCGCGCCGTGCAGATCCTGAACCCGAGTGGCGAGGTGACGATGCCTCGCCCAGACCGGACCCGGGTCATGTGCGTCGCGAACCAGAAGGGCGGCGTGGGAAAAACCACCACGACGGTGAACCTGGCAGTGGCGCTAGCGCTGCACGGGAACCGGGTGCTGGTGGTTGACCTCGATCCGCAGGGCAACGCGTCTACTGGACTCAACGTCCCACACCACACCGGGGTGCCGGACGTGTACGACTGCCTGATCAACGGCCTGCCCTTGGCGGATGTCGCCCAGTCGGTCGAGGGAATCCCCAGTCTGTGGTGTGTACCCGCCACGATTGACCTGGCCGGTGCCGAGATCGAACTGGTCTCTGTGGTTGCTCGGGAGTCGCGGCTGGCCCGCGCCATCACCGGCTATCCGGGCCACTTTGACTACGTCCTCATCGACTGCCCGCCGTCGCTTGGTCTGCTCACGGTGAATGCGTTGGTTGCCGCGGAGGAGGTACTCATCCCGATCCAGTGTGAGTATTACGCACTGGAGGGGTTGAACCAGCTGATCAACAACATCAACCTTGTCCGGCAGCACCTCAACCCCCGGCTGGACGTCTCCACCATCCTGCTCACGATGTACGACCGGCGTACGCGGCTGGCGGACGCTGTGGAGCAGGATGTCCGCAACCACTTCGGGAACAAGGTGCTCCAGGCGGTCATCCCGCGCAACGTCCGGGTATCCGAGGCACCCAGCTACGGCCAGTCCGTGATGACCTACGATCCCGGGTCACGGGGGGCGACGAGCTACTTCGAGGCCGCCCAGGAGATCGCCGAGCGGGGCATCAAGGCCGAGGTGAGCCGCAATGCGTAGCGCGGACAGGCCACGGGGAGGCCAGGCATGAAGAATCGTCCCAGGGGTGGGCTCGGTCGAGGGCTGGGCGCCCTCATTCCAACCGAGGCGGCGGCGCCCGGCGTGCCCGCCCCAGTCGTCAGTAACCCAGCGGTGACACCGACCGCCGGTCTGGCGGCGGTGAGTACGCCGGCACCGGCGGCCGACTCACTCAGCCCGGTACCGGGTGCTCGCTTCGCCGAAATACCGGTCGACTCGATTGTTCCCAACCCTAAGCAGCCGCGGCAGGTCTTCGACGAGGACGCCCTGGAGGAGCTGAAGGTCTCCATCCAGGAGGTCGGTTTCCTCCAGCCGATCGTTGTCCGCCAGCTCGACGACGAGAAGTTTGAACTCGTCATGGGTGAGCGCCGCTGGCGGGCCGCGCAGGCGGTTGGTCGGAGCGCCATTCCGGCGATCGTCCGGGACACCCGGGACGATTCGATGCTCCGGGACGCGTTGCTGGAGAACATCCACCGCGCCAACCTGAACCCGCTGGAAGAGGCGGCGGCGTACCAGCAACTGCTGGATGAGTTCGGCGCCACGCACGAGGAACTGGCCCGGCGGATCGGCCGGAGCCGGCCGCAGATTTCCAACACGATTCGGCTACTCAACCTCCCTGCCCAGGTGCAGCGCCGGGTCGCCGCCGGAGTGCTCTCCGCCGGCCACGCCCGAGCGCTGTTGAGCCTGGACAATCCGGAGGCGCAGGAGCGGCTCGCCCAGCGCATCGTCGCTGAGGGACTGTCGGTACGGGCAACCGAGGAGGTGGTGGCGCTCTCGCTCAGCGACGACACCAGCGAGAAGGAAGCGCCGAAGCGTCGGTCGAAGCCGCGTGCGCCAGCGATGACTGATCTCGCCGATCGGCTCTCCGACCGTTTCGACACCAGGGTCAAGGTCGACATCGGCCGGAGTAAGGGAAAGATCACGATCGAGTTCGGCAGTGTGGACGACCTGGATCGGATCGTCGACATCATTGGGGTCGACCGGGAGCAGCCCGAGGACTGACCGAAGACCCGACTCGCGTCCGTTGAGCACCGCCCCCGTTTCACGTGAAACGAGGGCGGTTGTCGTTCGACCTGGAGGGCTCGACCTGTGGATCAGTGGGGGCGACCGCCTCAGGTCGGTGCTGCGCCTGATCCGTTGCCTCAGCCACTCCCCTCTGCCCGCCCGTCCGCCCGTCCGTCCGCCCGTCCGCCCGCCCGCCCGCCCGTGCTCGCTTGGCCACTCGAGCCGATCCGCTCACGCGGATCTACCGGCTCGGAAGTGCCTGTCGGGCGACTGTTCCCCGTACCTCATGTCGGTTCGCGACCGAGTGCGCCTACCCACTGGCCCCCGCGACTCTGACCGCCGATGTCGGCGTCGGGTGTTGTAGAAGTCTCGTCCCCAACGTTATCCACAGCAGTTGTCCACAGGTGGTGCTGTTTCACGTGAAACAGCGCCTCAACCGCGGTGTTGACCTGTGGAAGATGGCTGTGGATAACCTCCTACCTCCTGTGGATAACGTTGGAGGCGGGTGGACGGCGGTTGAGTCGATCCGACGGATCGACGGTCGAAGGAGGTGGGGACAGCCGTCCCGGAAACAGCTAGGGTCACCCTCGTGCCCGACACCCCTCCCTCAGTGCCGAACTTCACCCAATGGCCCTCCTTCCCCTTTGAGGGCGATCTCCGCGTCAAACAACTTGATGATCCGGTCGCTGCCGAGCCACCCCGTCGCGGCGAAGGCGACCGGGAATGCACCGCTTGTGGCGCCCCCGATGAGGCGTACATCTGGGTTGGCGAGCGGTGGCGGGTCCGTGCGATGGATAGACCTACCGGGCTTCCGATGGTGTTGATCCTTGAGTCCCGCTCGCACTTGGATCTAGGTGACCTACCGAATCTGCTCGCGGCCGAGCTCGGTGTGCTGACGGTCCGGCTGGAGCGCGCCATCCGCTCCCTCGATGGCGTGTCGCGGGTGCATGTGAACCGCTGGGGCGACGGATCCGCGCACCTACACCTCTGGTTTCTCGCCCGGCCGTACGGTCAGCTCCAGCTCCGGGGGACCTTCCTGCCTCTGTGGGATTCGATTCTGCCGCCGATCCCCGAGTCGACCTGGCGGGAGAATCTCGCCCTCGTCGCCGCCTGGTTGGCGGATTTCGGTGGACGCCAACTGGCCGAACCGCCTCGAATCCAGTGGCAGGCGCCGGCCAGTTTCGGGGCGGTAGGGGCCACGGAGGCGGTAGAGACCACGGAGGCGGTAGCGGGCACGGAGGCCGTGGAGGTGGTAGCGGGCACGGAGGCCGTGGAGACCGGGGAGACAGCCGTGGACGCAGAGAGCTCGGCATCCGTGACCAGGCAGCAGAACGCGACAGGTAGCGGCGGTACGGCGGGGCGTGCCGGTGCGGCGGGCGGGGAGACCGACGGAGAGAGCTACCGGGAGACCGGCGGGACGAGTGACCGGGAGACCGACCGGAAGACCGGCGGGGAGACCGACCGAGAGACTGACGGAGAGCCCGGGAGTGTGACGGCTAGCGCCGGCGCTGACGTTCCGGCGGGCGGCACTGATGCTGGTGTTGGCGCTCCCGAGAGTGAATCTTCCTCGTCCCTGCTCGCTGAGGATCCGGGATCTCCGGCGGAGGGTACGGAAGCCCCGGACCGCACCGCGAGCGAGGCCGGGTCGGGCGGCGGGGTCGTCGAGGACCTGGTGGGCCGCACTGACTCCGGTGCACGGAAAGCCGATGATGCTCCGCCACTGCCATCGGCACCGAACGCGGTCCCGTCCTGACGGGTCCCGCCAACGCGACCGCGCTGCGCCGGCTCAGGCTGCCCGGGAGGCGGCCTGGGAAACCAGGGTCCCGATCATCCGACCGAAGTCGAGACCGGCGGCCTGGGCCGCGAGCGGTAGCAGCGAGGTTTCCGTCATGCCGGGAGCGACATTCACCCCGAGTACGTGCGGCTGACCGTCGGCATCAATGATCAGGTCGACCCGGCTGAGGTCGCGCAACCCGAGCGCGGTGTGGGCGGCGACGGCGAGCTCGGCGACCGCCTCGGCCACCTCGGTGGCCAGTCGGGCCGGTGTGTGCCATGTGGTACGGCCGGCCGTGTACCGGGCGGCGTAGTCGTAGACGCCGTTTCGGGGCACGATCTCCACCGCCGGCAGGGCCTGCGGTCCTGCACCGAGGTCGATCACGGACACTGCCACGTCTGTCCCGGGTAGGTAGCGTTCGACGAGGGCGGTGGAGTCGTACGCGAAACAACCGACCATCGCGGCGGGGAGGGCGGCGCTGTCCCGAACCACGGCGGCGCCCAGGCCCGAGCCACCCTGTGCGGGCTTCACCATCAGCGGGAGGCTCAGCCGATCAACGATGCGGTCCAGCACCGCCACCGCACCAAGTTCGGAGAAACGGTCATGGGGTAGGGCTACCCAGTCCGGGGTGGGGATGTGCGCCTCTCGAAGCACGGTCTTGGCCGAGGGTTTGTCCCAGGCACGGCGGGACGCGCGGGCGTCGCAACCGACGTACGGGACGTCGCAGAGGTCCAGCACGCCGCGGAGGGAACCGTCCTCGCCGGTGGCGCCGTGCAGCGCGATGACCACCGCGTCCGGCGGGTCAGCGACGAGCGCCGGCAGCAGGGCGACGTCCGCGTCGCGCAGCTCCGCCTCCACGCCCACCGCGCGTAGCGCGTCGAGGACCCGGCGGCCGGATCGCAGCGAGACGTCGCGTTCATAGGAGAGCCCGCCGGCGAGTACCAGCACGCGCAGGTCGGTCAGGACAGCGGGATCGGCAGCGGTCGTACCCATGCCCGAATCATGCCAAGTGTGGTCCGGGGGTGTCGGAACCGGCCCGCCCTCGACGAGAGCCGGGCGGGCCGACGGCGCCGAAGACCCGGCGCATGGCGATGTCCTGCTCCATCACCCCGGAGAGTCGCCGCACCCCCTCCCGGATCCGCTCGGGCGGTGGGAAGGAGAAGTTGAGGCGCATCGCGTCGTTGCCGGTGCCGTCGGCGTAGAAGCCGGTGCCGGGCACGTACGCCACCCGGGCGGCGATGGCGCGGGGCATCATCGCCTTCGAGTCCAGCCCGTCCGGCAGGGTGGCCCAGACGAAGAGGCCGCCTCCGGGCCGGGTCCACGCCGTGCCGGCCGGCATCAGGTCCGCCATGGCGGCGAGGAGCGCGTCCCGCCGTTCCCGGTAGACCTCCCGGTAGACCTTGAGCTGCTCCCGCCACGGCATGGTGCCGAGGTAGGTGGCCACGGCCGCCTGAGCGAAGCCGCTGGGGCAGAGGATCTGTGCCTCACTGGCGATGACGAGCTTGTCTCGCACCGCGTGCGGGGCGAGGATCCAGCCGACCCGCAACCCTGGCGCGAAGGTCTTCGAGAACGTGCTGAGGTAGAAGACGCCTTCGCGGCGACGAGCGCGCAGTGGGGCCGGCGCGTCGCCCTCGAAGCCAAGCTGCCCGTACGGGTCGTCCTCGATCACCAGCAGGCCGGCGCGTTCGCAGATGTCGAGGATCCGTTCCCGACGCTGCTCGGTCAGCGTCACGCCGGTCGGATTCTGGTACGTGGGGATGGTGTAGAGGAACTTGATCCGGCGCCCGGCGCGTGCCTGATCGGCGATGGCGGTCTCCAGCGCCTCCGGGATCAGCCCGTCGTTGTCCATCGGTACGTGCACGACCTGCGCCTGGGCGGCTTGGAAGACCCCGAGCGCCCCGACGTAGGTCGGGCCTTCGGCGAGTACGACATCGCCGGGGTCGAGGAAGAGGCGGGCGACCAGGTCCAGTGCCTGCTGGCCACCGACGGTGACGACGACGTCGTCGGGAGAGGCGCCGCAGGCGGCGTCGATGCCGGAGAGCGACATCACCTCGCAGATTCGCTCCCGTAGCTCCGGGGTGCCCTGGCCGATGCCGTACTGGAGGGTGGTGGTGCCGTGGTCAGCACCGAGCCGGCCCAGCATCTCGCCGACCGCGTCCAGGGGGAGAGCAGCGATGTACGGCGCACCTCCGGCGAGCGAGACCACCTCCGGCCGGTTGGCCACCGCGAATAGCGCCCGGATCTCCGAGGCGGTCATGCCTCGGACTCGTCGGGCGTAGCGGTCGGTGTAGTCGTCTAGCGTCGTGCCGGTCATGTTCCGCTGTCACCTGCCCGGTGGTCGTTTCGGGTAACACTGCCCGTGGTGTCCGGATCCGGCGTACGATCGGTGGTCGGGGGACACCGAAGGGCGGTCTTACCTCCGAGCCTACTGTGGGGATGCGCCAATGTCGCGACGTCTGGTCAGTCTGACCTTGGACACCCTGGAGGATCTGCCCCGTTCGTGCCGGCAGTGTGTCTACTGGGAGCTGGATCCGGTCTCCGCCGACCGAGCCCGCGGGGCTGGGGATCCCGGTCTGGAGAAGGAAGCTTGGGTCTCGCAGACCCTGCTGGAGTGGGGTGCCTGCGGCAAGCTGATCTACGTGGACGACATGCCCGCGGGGTTCGCGCTGTATGCCCCGCCGGCATACGTGCCGCGATCAATGGCCTTTCCGACCGCACCGGTCTCCCCCGACGCGGCGCTGTTGATGACGGCGAAGGTGGTGCCGGCCTTCGCCGGCGGCGGGCTTGGCCGGATGCTCGTGCAGGGGGTCGCCCGGGACCTGACGAAGCGCGGAATCAAGGCGATCGAGGCGTTCGGTGACGCGAAGTTCGGCGACGCCGACGACTCGGCGCGGGCCTGTGTGGCCCCGGCCGAGTACTTCCTTTCCGTGGGTTTCAAGACGGTCCGCCCGCATCCGCGCTTCCCCCGCCTGCGCCTGGAGTTGCGCACCGCACTGAGCTGGAAGTCAGACGTCGAGTACGCGTTGGAGAAGCTGCTCGGCTCGATGAGCCCGGAGAGCCTGCTCCGGCCGGTCCGGCCCACTCCGGCGACCCGGTCCAGCGCCAGCTGACCACGCGACCTGGTCCAGCATCGGCTGACCACGCGACCGGTCCAGCATCGGCTGACCGCCGCGGGTACTGCCTCGGTCAGTCGACCACTGTCCCGGCGGCCACGCTCTCAGCTGCCACCATCGCCCGCAGCTTGCTCACGTCGATCGACCCGGTGGGTACATCTTGTTCGATCGGGTAGTACATCCGCTGGATGGCGGCGACGATCGCCTCCACCACGCGGTCCCGGAACCGCGGGTCGATCAGCCGGGATCGGTCCGCTGGCGAGGTCAGGTAGCCCACCTCGACCCGGACGGCCGGCATTCGGGTCAGCCGTAGCAGGTCCCATGCCTTGGCGTGGGACCGACAGTCGCGCAGCCCGGTTCGCGCCACGATCTCCCGCTGTACGAGGCCGGCGAGGCGCTCGCCGGTGGTGGAGGTGACACCGTTGTCGGTGCCGTAGTGGTAGGTGGCCACGCCGTCGGCGGCGGGGTTGACGTGACCGTCGAGGTGCAGGGAGATGAACACGTCCGCGCTGAGCGAGTTGGCGAGGGCGGCCCGGTCAGCGTCGGGCAGGTGGTCCCGCTGTGCCGGACCCCGGGTCAGCTGCACTCGTACCCCGGCCGCGGCGAGCCGCCCCTCGAGGCGACTGGCGAGGTCGTGCACCAGGTCGGCCTCGGTCCAGTGCAGCTGCCCCTCGGGCACGGTCAAGCCCGGATCGCTGCCGCCGTGCCCCGGGTCGATGACCACCATCCGCCCGACCAGGGTTGGCCCGGACTGTCGAATGGCGTCAGATTCACGGAGCCACTGTGGGCGCCCGCCGACCACCTTACGGCCGAGGCGTCGGAGCGAGTTCACGGTGTGAGGGCCGCAGGTGCCGTCCGGTACCAGCCCCACCTCGCGTTGGAACTGGGCGAGCGCCCGGGCTGTTCGGACCCCGTAGATGGCATCCGCCCGGCCGACGTCGTAGCCCATCTCGAGGAGTCGTTCCTGGAGCGACCGGATGTCCTCACCGATGAGGGGCTCCGGTACGGAGTGGTAGAGGCTACGGGCACCCAGTCGCCAGCGGGCCGCGTCCAGGGCCTGCCACGTCTCGGTGCCGACTCGGCCGTCCACGCTCAGCCCACGGGACTGTTGGAAGGCGCGGACCGCACGTTCGGTGCGGGCGTCGAACTCGTCGCTGTCTGGTGCTGCCGGGACGAGCAGGTCGAGGTCGGCCAGCACCTTACGGATCTCGGTGACCGCCGGTCCACGGTCGCCGGGTCGGATCGGACGCACGCTCGACCCCCTTTTGCACGGACGCTGGCTGGCCGGATGCCCCGGCGAGGCCGCCGGCGGCCCTGTTCCGGTGGCCCCACAGACGACCTGCGGTGTTGTCTCTGGGATTGAGGTTAGGCGCTCGCCGGGCCTGAGGTGTGGCGGCCGGAAAAAGACCTGCCCCCGCACCCGGTGGAGCGGATGCGGGGGCAGGTCTGCGTCGGGTGCTGGTCAGAGCGCGGACTGGATGAGCTTGACCAGCTCCCCCTTGGGCTTGGCTCCGGCGATCGACTGCACTGGCTTGCCGTCTTTGAACACGGTGAGCGTCGGCACCGACATGACCCGGTAGTTACGGGCGGTCTCCGGGTTGTCGTCGATGTTGAGCTTGACGATGCTGACCTGATCGCCCATCTCACCGGCGATCTCTTCGAGCAGTGGCGACACCTTCCGGCACGGCCCGCACCACTCCGCCCAGAAGTCCACCAGAACCGGCTTGTCGGACTGCAGTACCTCGGTGGTGAAGCTGGCGTCAGTGACCGACTTGGTTGCTCCCACTACGTTCCCTCCTCGGGGGATGTGTTTCGGAATTTCAGCCCTGGATCGTGGCGATGAAGCGCTCGGCGTCCAGGGCGGCGGCGCAGCCCGTACCGGCGGCGGTGATGGCCTGCCGGTAGGTGTGGTCCACCAGATCACCGGCGGCGAACACCCCCGGGATGCTGGTCTTGGTGCTGGGCGCGTCCACCTTCACATACCCCTCGTCGTCCAGGTCCACCTGGCCGCGGAAGAGCTCGCTGCGGGGGTCGTGGCCGATCGCCACGAACACGCCGGTCACGTCAAGCACCCGGGAATCACCGGTGTGCACGTTGCGGAGTCGGACGCCGGAAACCTTGCCGTCGGCGCCGAGGATCTCCTCCACCGCAGCGTTCCACTCGACCTTGATCTTGTCGTTGCTCAGTGCACGGTCGGCCATGATCTTGCTGGCCCGGAACGTGTCCCGGCGGTGGACGATCGTGACCGACTCGGCGAAGCGGGTCAGGAAGGTGGCCTCCTCCATCGCCGAGTCACCACCGCCCACCACGATGATGTGCTGGTTCCGGAAGAAGAAGCCGTCGCAGGTGGCGCAGGACGACACGCCGTGGCCGAGGTACTCCTGCTCACCCGGCACACCCAGCGGGCGCCAGGCCGAGCCGGTGGCGAGGACGACAGCCTTCGCCCGATAGCTGGTCTCCCCCACCCAGACGGTGCTGACCGCGTCTGAGCCGACCTCGCCGGTGTTGTTGAGCTCAACCCGGGTGACATCGTCGGTCAGGAACTCGGCACCGAAGCGCTCGGCCTGCTTGCGCATGTTGTCCATCAGCTCGGGACCGAGAATGCCGTCGGCGAACCCCGGGAAGTTCTCCACCTCGGTCGTCGTCATCAACGCGCCGCCGGACTGCGCCCCCTCGATGACCAGTGGCGCGAGGTTCGCGCGCGCGGCGTAGACCGCCGCCGTGTATCCGGCTGGCCCGGAGCCGATGATGATCAGGTTGCGGACGTCGTCCACTGCCGTCTCCCGATTCGTCTGTGTGTTCGCCGACGGCGCGCACCGACGGCGAGTCGGTGCCGACACCCCTGAATCAGGCGTCGGCAGCTGATGTAGAGAACGCCATCGTACGAACCGGGAATTCCCGAGCTGGTCATCCGGTGGGTCAGCTCACGTCACGGCAGCACACCCCCACGACGGGTCGTGGGGTTCTACCCTACCCGCGTACGGTACCGGGTGTCTGCGCCCGACCCGGGCACACCGCACTCGGGCCCGCTGACCCAGGCCCAGCGGGCACCAGTCGCATCGGCGAACCGGACGACCAGCGCCGGTTGGCCCTCGAAGCGGGCATAGTCCACCACCTCGACCGCCAATCCGCCGGTGTCGTGCTCGACGCCGATCTCGGCCAGGCAGGTTTCGAGCGCGCCCGGATCCATCAGCCGATCGAGCCCGATCAACCCCGCCGTCCGGTCGCCCTGGATCCCCACGCCGGAGGGCTCGGACTCGGCGGTGCCCACGCCGGACGGCTCCGACCCGGCGGTGCCCTCGCCGGAGTACTGCTGCGGCGACGAGACCGGAGCCGCCAAGTCCTCCCGCTGGTAGTCCGTACCGGTCCGGATCGGCGGCGCGGTGGTGCGTACCATCCCGGCGACGGTCTGCTCGGGAGTGCCGGTGCTCGATTCCGGAGCGTCCGTCCCCCGGCCGAGTTGGTCCAGGCCGAGCAGCCCGACAGCGGCCACCGCTACCGCGGCGAGCGCGACGGGAGCACCGACTCGCTGCCACCGCCGGCGCCGTCGGCCGGGGCCGGCGGTGGCCGGTTGCGGAACGCCGCCGGGGCGCCGTGACCCAGCGTGGGGCTGAGCCGGCACTACCGAAGGGCGCGCTGCCCTGCCGGCCGGCACGCCCTCGGCCGTCATGTCCTCGGCTGTCGGCTCAGCGTCGGTCGCCGCCAGCGCGGCGCGAATCTGATCCGCCACGGTCGCGGGCATCTCCTCCGCCGTCCGGTAGGCGAGCAGGGCGGCGTGGACCTCCGCGACCGCCGGCGCGAGCCGGGCGTAGGCGTCCGCCCAGGCCTCGTCTCGCTCGACCAGGCGGGCGACGGTCATCTCGTCGGTAGTACCCGTGAGTGCCCCACCGACGTAGTCGGCGAGTAGCTCGTGGTCGACCTCCCGGAACCCCCCGGTCGTCACAGCTCCTCCTGGTTGGCTTCGCGCCGGGGTCGCCCCGACACCGATCGGACGCCACCGCGCGGCTGCTGGTTCCGTCCTGTGACGGCTGGCATGCCTCCCTCCAGGAGTGGCTCCTCCGGTGCCGCCCGGAGATAGCCGAGCGCCGCTGCCAGCCGGGCCCGGCCCCGGGCGCACCGGCTCTTCACCGTCCCCTCAGCTACCTCAAGGATGCGGGCAACCTCGGCTACCGGGTAGCCCTGTACATCAACCAGGATCAGCGCGGCACGCTGCTCGACCGGTAGCGCGGCCAGCGCCTCCCGGACCACCAGAGCAGTGTCGTGGTCGGGCGCGGGAGCGGCCGGTTCGGTGGCACCGGCCACGTCGCGTACGCCATCGGGCAGTGGCACCGTCGGATGAGCCTGGCGGCGTCGGATCCGGTCCAGGCAGGCGTTGACCACGATCCGGTGCAGCCAGGTGGTCACCGCCGAGTCACCCCGGAACCGCCCGGCGGCCCGATGGGCAGAGAGCAGCGCGTCCTGCAGCGCGTCAGCCGCCTCCTCCCGGTCACCGAGGGTGCGCAGCGCCACCGCCCAGAGCCGGTCCCGGTGCCGGCGCAGCAGCTCGGCGAAGGCGTCCCGATCGCCAGCGACATGCGCGCGCAGCAGCTCGAGATCGGCGGAGGGAGCGGTTGCCGGGGGGCTGTCGTCTCCCACCGGCCGCTCGGTTGACCCGTTCGGCGCCATCACCACGTCCGGCGGAGACAGTGCCGGGGACGCGGTGAGCGGATCACGAGACCTTGATCTCCTGAATGCCGACCTTGTAGCCGCCGTCACTCGGCGGCAGCTCGGTTAGCCAGACGAGCAGGTACTGGTATTCCGTGTCCGCATCGAACGCGTCGAAGGTCATCGTCGTGCCGGCGTCTTCCTTGGCCGGCCCGATCGGACTCTGCTCGTACTCCTCGAAGAGCGCGTTGTCGCCCGCGCTTGACGAGGGGTGCTCGTTGGTGCCCGTGTACAACCGGGCCGACGCGCCTCGGGCCGAGAGTTGGACCTGCAGAGACTTGACGTTGCGGGGTTCACCGAGGTCGAGCCAGATGCCCATACCGCGCTTGATCTTGCCGAAATCCGGGTGCCCCCGGTAGGTCTGGGTCTCCCAGCCCTCATCCAGGCTGCCGTCGAACACCTTCTCGGCGTCGCGGACCTCGGCGCGGTCCCCACTGTCCGGGTCAATGACCTTCGCAGCGCTGATTTTCGGCGGTTCGGCCGCTGCGGAGTCGGGTGGATCCTCACCAGCCGTCGTGGTGGGAGAAGGGCTGGCAGCTGTCGCCGGGTTCCGGTCGCCGTCCTCGCCTCGGCTGAGCGCGATGATGCCGATCAGGAGGCCGACGAGCGCGACGGCGAGGAGGCTGGCGATCCCGACGGTGAACTTGCGCCCACCCGCCGCGGCCAGCGGTGACGGCTCGTCCCCGGTCTCGGCGGTGAACCGCAGCGGGCCGCTGTCTTCCAGCAGGTGTTCATCGACCGGGACGTCCAGCCGGGCCAACTCCGCGGCGAGGACATCCGACGGTGGGGGCGGGAGCGAGCCGTCCAGCAGATCCATGGTGAGGTCGTCCAGGTATGCCGGAACCCCGGCCCGGACCTGGCGCGGCGCGGCGAGCGCACCCCCCGGACCCCGGACCGCGTCCGGGGTCGCCGCCCGTCCGTGTCCGGCGGTGGCGCCGTGTAGCGGGACCTCGGCGTGGGGCCAGTGGCCGGTCAATGCGAAGTAGAGGACGCCGCCGACCGCCCGAAGGTCGCTGGCCTGGCTGTCGGCCCCGTCGGTACGCGCGTCCGCCAACACCACCCGGCCGTCATCACTGATCATGATCGTGCCGGGGTGGACGTTGCCGTGCACCATTCCGGTGGCGTGCACGGCGGCCAGGGCGCTTGCGACGGCGTTGCCGACGGCGGTCGCCCGCGCTGGGTCCAGCGCCCCCGCGGCCACGAGTTCCCGCAGCGACTGTCCGTCGACCCACTCGCGGACCACATATGCCCGCTCGCCCTCGTCGATCGCGTCGTAGACACCGACCAGGTTGGGGTGGATGACCCGGCTGGCGGCGACGGCGGCTTGGAGCATTTCGGTGGCGGAGTCGCCGCCCGGGTAGCGCAGCACCACGGCGACGGGACGGCGCAACACGACATCGACCCCACGCCAGAGCAGCCGGCCAGCGCTGTCGTTGTTGATGTGCTCGACGAGCTCGTACCGCTCGGCGAGCACATCACCGGCGATCGGAGCACCGAAGGTCATGACCGGCGGAGCGTTCTCGTCCGCATCCTGACCCCCGCCGACCTGGGTCACCCGTCCTCCCTCGGTGATCGTGTCGATCGATGGACCCGTGTTGCTGGGCATTGTGGCTTCCGCTCTGCCTTCCACGAACCGGCCAGCTGTTGTCGGCGCCT
Source organism: Salinispora sp. H7-4 (assembly GCF_013416675.1). Taxonomy (NCBI): domain Bacteria; kingdom Bacillati; phylum Actinomycetota; class Actinomycetes; order Micromonosporales; family Micromonosporaceae; genus Salinispora; species Salinispora sp. H7-4. The sequence goes on along the minus strand of NZ_JABZED010000006.1, from coordinate 211,152 downwards.
GCGCCGACAACAGCCGCACCCGTCGAGAGCGACCTTACCTGGGTTCCCCGCCTTCCCCAGCATGTCATCTTCCCGTCGCACCAACAGCGGCTGCCGGGATCGGGTGGCTTGTCCGGTTTTGGCGGTTGTTGGCGGTGTTACTCGCGCATGTACTAGCCAATCTAGAGGTTGACCGCTAGTAGTTGCCGCAGGGGCTGGGGTCAGGTGGCGGGGCACCCGGGCCAGATTCCCGGGCCAGCACCGGACATGCCTCCCCGCCCGGCGGGTTATCCACAGGCTGACGCGGCGATGGCGCGGCATAGCGGAAGTTATCCACAGCCGTATCCCCAGATTGGTGATCCTCGTTCACGCAGAGTGCACTCCCGCCGGACGGGCAGATCCGATCGTCCACGCCCCCCGATAACCGGTCAGAACGGGACGCTCAGTGACCGAGCCGGCGGCGGACCATCGTGACCACCTCGGTGACCTCCCCGATCCGGAGCAGCATCGCGAGCCCGAGGTAGCTGAGACCGATCGCCGCCCCACCGATCAGCAGCTGGACAGCCGCCGCGAACCAGCCGAGCTCCTCCGGCCGGCCCGGCAGCAGGCGGACCACCAGGAGACCGACCAGCGCCGCTCCGAGCGCGGCGACCAGCACCTTGCCCACCGTACGCATGATCCCGCCCAGCCCGATCCGGCCGACCCGGGGCCGCAGCAGCAGCGCGGACAGCACCACCGCCGCCAGGTACGAGATCGCGTTGCCGAGCATCATGCCGGCCGCCGCGAAGGTGGCGGGAAGGACGACGTAGAGCCCGACCTGGAGCAGCACCCGCAGCGCCACCACCGGGATGTTGGCCAGCGCGGGCGTACGGGTGTCCGGCAGTGCGTAGAACGCGAACGTGAGGAGCTGGCTGACCGCGAAGGGCACCAGGCCGATCGCGGCGACCAGCAGCACGGTGGCGGTGGCGGTGGCGTTCTCCCCGGTGAACGCGCCGTACCGGAACACCACCACGGAGATCGGCGCGGCCAGCACGGCGTAGCAGACCGCCACCGGGGCGAGTACGGCCGTGACCATCCGGGTGCCCCGGGACAGGTCGGCGGTGAGGTCGGTGAAACGGCCGTCCGCCGCGGCGGCGCTCATCCGGGGCATCAGCGCAGTGATGATCGAGACCGCGATGACGCCGTGCGCCATCATCAGCAGCAGGAAGACGTTGTTGTAGATCAGCAGGCCGGCGTCGTCCTCGCCGGCGACCCGGGTGAGCAGGTTGACCACCACGAAGAGCCCGAGCTGGTTGACCGCGACGTAGCAGAACATCCAGGCGCCGAGCCGGGCCAACTCCCGCAGCCCCAAGGCGCGGAAGTCGAAGCGCAGCTTCCACCGGAAGCCGACCTTGCGTAACGCCGGCAGCAGACCCGCGGCCTGCACCGCCACCCCGAGCAGGGTGCCGCCGCCGACCAGCAGGATCCGGTCCGTTCCGACCTGGCCCGGCTGGAGCGGCTGTGCGCCGTAGACCCAGATGTAGAGGCCGAAGATGCCGATGGCCACCAGGTTGTTCAGGATCGGCGCCCACATCGGGGCGGCGAAGTGCCCGCGCGTGTTCAGCACGGCGGCGATCAGCGCGCTGATGCCGGTGAAGAACAACATCGGCAGCATCAGGTACGACAGGTTGGTGACCAGGCCCCGGTAGTCCTCGTCCTTGCCGCCGGCGTAGATGCCGGTCAGCACCGGAGCCAGGACCACCGCGATCAGGGCGGCGGCGGCGAGCGCCACCACCGCCAGGGTGAGCAGCCGCTGGGCGTACGCCTCGCCCCGGTCCGGGTCGGCCTTGCGTCGCCGGACCAGCACCGGCACCAGCACGCTGGTGAGCACTCCGCCGAGCAGGAACTCGTACACCTGGTTCGGAAGGAAGATCGCCGTGGTGTACGCGTTACCGACCAGGTTGCCCAGGGCCGCGCCGATCATCAGGTTCCGGATGAAACCCGTACCCCGACTGACCAGGCTGCCCGCGGCCATCACCAGGCTGTTCGCCGCGGCACTCCCCTCGGCCACCGCCTCATCCGGGGGTGCGACTGCCTCGGCGGCCGGCTGGTTCAGCGGCTCGGCCGAGATGAAGATCGCGTCGTCACCCGTCGGTCGGCCACCGCCGCCCAGCGCGTTCGCGCTGCGGTAGAGCCGGCCGCTCATCGTTGTCGCCTCCAGGGTCCGGTCGGTGCCCGGCACCGACCATGGGTCCGCGGGCGAGGGCCTCGACACAGACTAGTCGTCGGCCCGGCGTCATCCGCGCCCGGCGGATGCCGGGCCCGGTCGGACCGATAGGCTGGCCCTCCCATGTCCGATTCCGCACCGCACGCCGCCGACCGCCGCGAACTCACCGCCGCGCAGCGCACCGCCGTAGCCGAACTGCTCCGGGTCTCACCGGTCGCCGACGAGTTGGGCCGCCGCTTCGCGAGCGCCGGTCACGAACTGCACCTGGTCGGCGGATCGGTCCGCGACGCGCTGCTCGGCCGCCTCGGCGACGACCTGGACTTCTGCACCGACGCGCAGCCGGACGAGACGCTGCGGATCGTGCGTGGTTGGGCCGAGGCGATCTGGGAGACCGGGCGGGAGTTCGGCACCATCGGCGTGCAGCGCGACGGTCTGCGGCTGGAGATCACGACCTTCCGCGCGGAGGTGTACGACCAGGTCAGCCGCAACCCGGCGGTGCAGTACGGCACGAGCCTCGCCGAGGACCTGAAGCGGCGGGACTTCACCGTCAACGCGATGGCGGTCAGCCTGCCCGAGCATCACTTCACCGACCCGCACGGCGGGTTGGCGGATCTCGCGGCCAAGGTGGTCCGTACCCCGGCGGCGCCGGAGGAGTCGTTCCGCGACGACCCGCTGCGGATGCTGCGGGCGGCCCGGTTCGCCGCCCAGCTGCGGTTCGCCGTACACCCGGACGTCCGGGCGGCGATGGTACGGATGGCCGCCGACCTGGATCGGATCACGGCGGAGCGGATCCGGGACGAGTTCACCAAGCTGCTCTGCGGCGCCGACCCGGTCGCCGGCCTGCGGCTGCTGGTCGACACCGGGCTGGCCGAGCGGTTCCTGCCCGAGCTGACCGGGCTCAAGCTGGAGATCGACGAGCACGCCCAGCACAAGGACGTGTACGAGCACACGCTGACCGTGGTGCGCAACGCCGTCTCGTACGAGGAGGACGGCTGCGACTTCATCCTCCGGATGGCCGCGCTCATGCACGATGTCGGCAAGCCGGCGACGAAGGCGGTCGGGTCGGACGGTCGGGTCAGCTTCCACCACCACGAGGTGGTCGGCGCCCGGCTGACCAAGGCCCGGATGAAGGCGCTGCGCTTCCCCCGGGAGACCACCACCAAGGTCACCGCGCTGGTCGCGCTGCACCTGCGGTTCTACGGGTACGGCCGGGGCGAGTGGACCGACTCGGCGGTGCGCCGGTACGTGACTGACGCCGGTGACCTACTGGCGCGGCTACACAAGCTGACCCGCTCCGACTGCACCACCCGCAACCGGCGCAAGGCCGCCGGGCTCGCCGCCGACTACGACGCGCTGGAGGAGCGGATCGCCCGGCTCGCGGCCGAGGAGGACCTGGCCCGGGTCCGCCCCGACCTGGACGGCAACGCCATCATGGAGCTGCTCGGCGTACCGCCGGGCCCGGTCGTCGGGCAGGCCTGGAAACACCTTAAGGAGGTACGGCTGGAGCGGGGCCCGCTGGGGCGGGACGAGGCCGAGGCCGAGCTGCTGCGCTGGTCCCGCGAGCAGGGAATCGTCGAGTAGCCCGCTGGTCAACGGGGCGCCACCAGAACAATCGGGCGCTGTCCGACCTCGCCCGGAAGGGTCTGCCGGACGAGTTCCCGACCGTCCAGGTCGGTCAGCACCATCTCCCCGGTCCCCCTGTCCTGGTACAGCAACTGGTTGTCGGGGCCCCACGCCGCCTCCGCGCTCGCCGTCGGCCCGAGCACGCGTCCGGTGGCCACCTCGACGATCTCCGGCCCTTGCGGGCCCTTGACCACCACCCGCTGGCCGTCCGGCGACCAGGACCACGGTCCGGTGGGGTCCCCCTTGATCGGGAGGAACCTGGTGGGACGACCGTCGTCGGGGGAGAAGAGCTGCACCCCCCGCCGGATGTGCGGTGCCGCCTCGGAGCGGGGTGCGGTGGGGTCGGTCTGTTGCCACACCACCTCCCGGCCGTCCCGGGTCCAGGTGAAGTAGCAGGAGTCGGTGCAGAAGTACCTCTCGGTGTCCACCGGGAACGTCTGCCATTCCCCGACGGCACTCAGCACGCCGAGGGCGCTGCCTCCGCTCGCCTTGTCAAAGATGGTCAGGGCGATTCGGCTGCCGTCGGGTGACCACTGCGGCATCGAGGTGTGCTGACCGGTACGCACCCAGTTGACCGCACCGCTGTCCAGGTCGAGCAACCCGAACTCGCCCGGCTGGTCGTAGTCCACCACCCCGGCTACCGCACCGCTGGGCGAGGCCCAGATCTCGTCGTACTGGTCGGTGCTGACGTACTGGTCCTGGGTGCGGTCCAACGCGTACCCCTGCTGGATGATGCGCTCGCCGTCCGGCGTGTAGGACATGCCGGTTGGCGTGGCACCGACCAGTAGCCACCCGCCGGGCAGCGGCAGGGGCTGCTGGGTCCAGTCTCCGGTGGGTGCCGGTATCCGGGATGGGTTCGGTGCCGCCGAGCTCGACGGCGGAACCCAGGCGGCCGGGCCGGGCCCGGGGGCGGTTGGCCGGAGCCAGACGAAGGGAGCGGCCAGGGCGACCAGTGTCGCCAGCGCGCCACCGGTCACCGCCAGTCGCCGTCGGTGCCGCAGCCGTCGGCCCCGGCTTCGCGCGGCGTCGGCGAGGCTGGTGGTCGGGCGGGCCTCGTCGGCAAGCTCTCGCAGGGCGGTCCGTAGGTCCTGTTCGGTTGGTCCGTTCATCTCCGCTCCTCGGTGCGGTGCCCGTCGAGTGCGGGAACCAGTTGCCGCAGCCGGGCCAGCGCCCGGGAGGTCTGACTGGCGACCGTGCCGGCCCGGCAGCCGAGCAGCTCGGCGGTCTGCTCGACACTCAGGTCTTCCAGGTAGCGCAGGGTCAGTACCGCGCGTTGCCGTGGTGGCAGCGCCAGCAGCGCCTCGCGCAGCAGCAGCCGCAGGTCAACCTCGTGCCCGCGGTCGGGTCCGCCGATCCGGTCGGGCGGCACGGCGACCGGGAACTCCGGTCGGCGGGAACGGCGCCGCCAGCCGGACACCTGGTCCCGGTAGAGGATCTGGCGTACGTACGGCTCGGGCTCTCCCCGGATCCGGGGCCAGCGGGCGTACGCCTTGGCCAGCGCGGTCTGGAGCAGGTCCTCGGCGCCGTGCTGACTGCCGGCGAGGGCGTAGGCGGCCCGCAGTAGAACACCACCGCGTTCGTTGACGAACGCGGTGAACTCCCCGTCGATGCGTTCGGACACCGGTCACCTCCCACATCTCTGACGCCGGCGACCGCTGAGAGCTTGCCTGCCGGGCGAATCTAGATGTTGACAAGATTCGGGCGGAGGTGCATCTTTACATTGACTAATTGGAGGTGCCCGATGTCCCCGTCTACCCTCAACATCGCCGGAATCCTGCTGATCACCGTCGCGACGATCGCGTTCGGCGGACTGGCCCTGCTCCGGCACCTCGCCGGGCGCACCGCCGGTTACCTGGACAACCCGGTCCGCCGGGGCCTCTGGACCGCCGGGCACGCGCATGCCGGGGTGCTGGTCCTCTTCGCCCTCGTGGCCCTCCCCTACATCGAACAGGCCGACGCGGGCAGCGGCACCCGTACGTTGATCCGGCTGCTCTTCGTCGCCGCCCCGATCCTGATGCCGCTCGGCTTCTTCCTCTCGGTGGTCCGGCCCCGGGACACCAAGCCCAACAAACTCATCTGGCTCACCGTCGCCGGCGGCGCCAGCCTCACCGCCGGCACCCTGCTGCTCGGGGTGAACCTCCTCTGAGCCCGGTAGTCGTGGTGTGCGGGTGCCGGGCGGTGCCCGGGGAGGTTTACTCCGTTGTGGTGGCTGGTGGGTCGGCTTCTGGCCGGTTCGTGGCCAGGGCGGTGTCGATGAGGGTGGTGGCGGCGGCGCGGGCGTGGTGGGCGGCGTCATTGGTGCCGGCGATGGCGGCGGTGGTCTGGGCTCCTTCGGCGAGGATGGCGAGTTGGTGGGCGAGTGCGGCGGGGGCGCCGGTCTTTGTGACCAGTTCGGCCAGGCGTGCCTGGAAACTCGCCTTGTGCTCGCGGATGAGCGCGGCGATGTGGGGTGCGGTGCCGCCGAGCTCGCCGAAGGTGTTGATGAAGACGCAGCCGCGGAAGTCGTCCTCGTCGAACCAGTGGGCCAGCATGTCGTAGACGGCGAGTAGCTGGTCGCGGGGTGTGTCCCTACCGGTGGCGACGGCGGTTTCGACGAGGCTGTTCCAGACCTTACGGCGACGGTGCAGGACGGCTTCGACGAGGTTCTCCTTGGAGGGGAACAGCTGGTAGAGGCGTTTGAGGGAGACGCCGGACTCGTCGCGTAGGGCGTCCATGCCCACGGCGTTTATGCCGCGGCTGTAGTAGAGCCGGTCGGCGGTGATCAGGACGCGTTCGCGGATCTCCTCGGTCTGGGGTGTGGTCCGGTTTCGGGTGGTGGGGGGCATGGCTTCCTCTTGTCCTGGGTCAAGCGTGGCGACGGTCACGCTGCTCGACTGGCGTCGGGAACGTTCGTTCTCTAGCGTACTACCCAACGCGCGCCACCGCCCGCGGGTTCCCTGCCCAGAGGCACGCTCCGGCGAAGGAGAGAGAATAGGCGGATGCGCTGGACCGTGCTCGACTCGCCGATCGGCGAGTTCTCCCTGGCCACCGACGGTGAGACCGTGTGCGGAACGCACTTCGCACGGGTCACCGAGGCCGCCGACGAACCAGCCGACGAGCTCTCGGCCCGCGCCGTGGCCGAGCTGCGGGCCTACTTCGCCGGCGAGCTGACCGCCTTCACCGTGCCGGTGCGGATCCCCCGGGGTTCGGAGTTCGAGCGGGCGGTGTGGCGGGAGATGACCGCCATTCCCTACGGGGAGACGCTCACCTACGGCGAGGTGGCCCGGCGGCTCGGCGACGCCTCGGCGGCGCGGGCGGTCGGCGTGGCATGCAACCGGAACCCGGTGCCGGTGATCGTGCCCTGCCACCGGATCGTCGGCTCCGGCGGGAAGCTGGTCGGCTTCGGTGGCGGGCTCGACCGGAAGGTGAAGCTGTTGGAGTTGGAGGCCGGTGTGGCCCTTCGGCGAAGCTGGTCGGCGGCGGGCTAGCCGGTCAGGGTGCCGGACCGTAGGCCGGTGAGGAAGTCGGTCCAGCTGGTGGCGGAGAAGCCGAGGACCGGGCCGGAGCGGTCCTTGCTGTCGCGTACGGCGACCCGCCTGCTCCCATCGAGCACCGGCCCCGCCTCCACGCAGTTGCCGCCACCGTTGCCGCTGCGGGTGCTGACTCGCCAATCAACCGGTGCTCGGTTCACCGGTCTGGTCGTGTCCGTCGCCACCATTGCCAACTCACTCCAGACGCGCCTCGAGATCGAAGAGAAGTCGCTGCACGGCACCGTTTCGCAGTGCCATGGCGCGAAGACGATCGTACCGCTGGAAGAGTGAATCGGCCTTGTTCCCCTCGACCACGACGATGCCGACAGCGGTGGAGATGCAGCCAGTTGGTGGGTAGGGCCGCTGCATTCGGAACGCGTCGAAGGCGCCGTCCGGACTGGCATGCGCGCCAGCTGTTGCTGGTAACACCATGATCTCCACGTTTGGCCAGGTAGAAACGTTTCGCAGGTGGGCGAGTTGACCGCGCATGACGCCGGGATCGCCGATGGTCCGGCGCAGCACGCCCTCCTCGATGATCGTTGAGAAGGCGACCGGCTGATCTTGCTCCAGCTGGCGCTGTCGGCTCATCCGTAGCTCGACGTACCGGTTGATCTCGTCTTCGCTGGCTCCGTCGTCCTCGGCGCGGATGACGGCCTCGGCGTACTCCCTTGTCTGGATCAGGCCGGGGAGGACACTGACCTGAAACGAGTAGATTCGGGTGGCCCGGCTTTCCAGCCAGACCCAGTCGATCAGCGTGCCGGCGACGTTCGGCGTGAATCCATCCCACCAGCCCTTCTGCCAGGCATCCTGAGCCATTGTCTTGAGATCGTCGCGCCGTCGCGGATCGTCGATGCCGCAGAGGTCGAGGTATGCCAGGACCTCCGGAACGCGGGGCGGGATGAGCCCTGACTCCATGCGACTTACCGTGGACGGATTTCGATGCAGGTAGTCGCCGACCTCCTTGAGGGTCAGCCGGGCCTGCTCCCGCATGCCTCGTAGCTGATGGCCGATCCACTGTGCTCGGAGTGTCACCGCTTGCTCGGTAGCCATCACTACTCCCGCCCTTGACTGCATTCAGGATGAACGACGAAACATTGAAATGCAAGCTTGCGTCGATGCAAGAGCTGATGCATGCTCAGTAGTAATAGCGATACGACGAGTGAGATGAAGAGCGGGTCGAGGTGGGCTCTGGTTTGGCGGCCGGCCCACCCCGACCCGGAACGAGCCGTGGGAGACATCGCGATAGATCGCGTCCCGAAGACCGACTCAGTGACTGTCTACCATGCCGTACCCCTGTGCCGGCAGTCCGCCGGTCTTGGGCCGAGGCGTGCCTCCCCGGCTTCCGACCGTCCGGTGTTCTCGATGCCGGACCAGGCCGGGCGTGCATTTGGTCCTACGCCGTCGCGACCGGTCGCGGCTGCCAACTCCGATGCGACCTGTGCGCGCCCCAACGGAAGGGTGCCAACGGCATGGCTGTCCATCAGAGCAGGGCGCGAGCGGAAACGCTGGCCGCGCACGAGATGCTCGCCGCGCACGTCCCCGATCCGGAGAGCCAACTCTGCCGGGTCTGTCTGGCTGTCGCACCGTGCTCACCGGCTAACGCGGCGGCGAACCGTCTGGTCGAGCTGGGCCTCCCGGTTCTCGAACCAGTGCTGCCGCCGCAGCGCCGCTACGCGCTGCGGCGCTGGTTCGCGCCACATCGGCGAGCTCGACCACGTTCGGCACCGCTGCTCACCTGGGCCTGGCGTAGGCGGTTCGGACTGGTGGTGGACTGATGCGACTCAGCTTCGATCCGGAGGAGCCACCGGAGGACCCGCCGGCCGAGTGCGTGTCGCCGACCGTTTGGCGGTTGAGCTACCGGTTGCACCGCAGCCACCAACTCGCCGTTGCCGACCGCTGCACCTGCGGCGACCCGTTTCCGTGTTCTTCTCGCCGGCTCGTGGAGCGCGGCTTCTTGGCGGCGCTCGGCGTGAACACCGAAGTCGGTCGTCCGGGCGATCTGCTTGACCGACTCACCCAGGAGGAGAGGTAGCGCTCAGGTGCCGACCAACGACGGCTCGCTCAGTGCGGGTGGTGTGTTGGTCGGCGCCGACGGGCGAGGTGGATCAGGGCGGTGCCGATGAGGAGGAGCAGGGCGGCGGCGCCGACGGTGGTGGGCAGGCTTGGGCCGGTGATGGGGAGGCCGGGGTCGTCGGGGGTGTCGGGGCTGGGGCTGGCGGGCGTGTCGATGGTGATGGTGGTGGCCTCCGACTGACCGCTGGGGCAGGTGTTGGTGCTGGCGTAGTGGGCGGTGAGGGTGTGGGTGCCGGCCGGGAGCCTGGTGGTGTGGGCGGCGGTGTTGGTGCCATCCAGGGGCACGGTGTGGAGGTCACTGCTGCCGTTTCGGAAGGTGATGGTTCCGGTGGGGGCGTCGGTGGTGCAGGTGACGGTGGCGGTGAGCGTGACGTCCTGATCCGGTTCCGGGCTCCGCGGTGCGACCTCCAGCGTGGTGGTGGAACTCGGTGGTTCGATGAGGGCCATGCCGTGGTCGTTGCCGGCGGTGATGGTGGCGATGGCGGTGCCGGTCGGCAGGTTGACGTTCACTGGGGTGTTGCTCTGATTGGTGGTGCCGTCGCCCAGTTGGCCGGAGTAGTTGCCGCCCCAGGCGAGGGCGGTGCCGGTGGAGGTCATCGCCAGGCTGTGGCCGCCGCCGGCGGTGATGGTGGTGAGCGTGGTGCCGGTCGGCAGGTTGACGTCCACCGGGGTGTTGCTGTTGGTGTTGGTGCCGTTGCCCAGCTGGCCGTAGTAGTTGTAGCCCCAGGCGAGGGCGGTGCCGGTGGAGGTCATCGCCAGGCTGTGGATGGCGCTGGTGGTGATGGTGGTGACCGTGGTGTTCGAGGGGAGATTGACGGCAACTGGCACAGTGCGTTCGGTGTTGGTGCCATCGCCGAGCTCGCCGTAGGTGTTACTGCCCCAGGCGAAGGCGCTGCCGGTGGAGGTTGCCGCCAGGCTGTGGATGCCGCCAGCGGCGATGGAGGTGATGGTGGTGCCGGTCGGTAGGTCCACCTCAACCGGGGTGTTCCTGTCGTCGGTGGTGCCGTCGCCCAGTTGGCCGGAGTAGTTGCCGCCCCAGGCGAGGGCGGTGCCGTCCGTGGCTATCGCCAGGCTGTGGACGGCGCCGGCGGCGATGGAGGTGATGGTGGTGCCGGTCGGTAGGTCCACCTCCACCGGGGTGTTGCTGTTGGTGTTGGTGGCGTCGCCCAGCTGGCCGTAGTAGTTGTAGCCCCAGGCGAGGGCGGTGCCGGTGGCGGTCAACGCGAGGCTGTGGTTGTGGCCGGCCGCGATGGCGGTGACCGTGGTGTTCGGGGGGAGGTTGACCTCCACCGGGGTGTTGCGGTTGGTGTTGGTGCCGTCGCCCAACTCGCCGGAGAGGTTCTCTCCCCAGGCGAGGACGGCGCCATCGGAGGTCAACGCGAGGCTGTGGCCGTTGCCGGCGGCGATGGCGGTGATCGTGGTGTTGGCCGGTAACTCCGCTTCCACGGGGACGGAGCTGTCGGTGGTGGTGCCGTCGCCGAGCGCGCCCTGGCCGTTTCCTCCCCAGGCGAGGACGGTCTCCGACATCGCGCTGGACGCGGCGGGTTGCTGCTGCGCGAGGGCGGGCCACCCGCCGGTCACCTGCGTCACGGTCACCGCCAGCGCGAGGAAGAACCAGCCGGCCACGGTGCGTCCCGCTCGGCGCGGGTCGGTGTCCCGGACTACCCACCGGCGAGTTTCCGGCATCATTCCCACCTCCGAGCGGACAGTGCGGCACAAACCAAACGAACGTATCATCGACTACCGATCTCCCGGACCGGCTGAGAAACGCCCGGCAATCTCGAATCGGTCAAATGTCCCCACCCGAACGCCGGCCACCGAGAGCGTGCCGGGAAAGCCGCTATTGAGGTCGATAGGCCCTGATAGCCGAGTTGATTTGTCCGGTATGCGCCGGTTACGGAAGTGGCCGGGGTCACGGTGGGGGCGGAATCGGGGCGGGCGCCGGGGCGTTACACCATGCGTACGACCGAGGAAGTGCCCCGCCGCAAGCGGGGACGGCCACCGGGAATGGTGGTGGCCGGCCGGTCGTTACCTCTGGACCCGGCGCCGTGCGTGTCCCGACGAGACCCGCGGACGCCGACCTATCCCTTGGTTCTTTGAGCGCCGGACGGTGCTTGCACCCCGCTCCCGACCCCCTTCGGGTGCGTGTGGGTGTCGACCCCCGAATGGAGCAACACACTCATGAACACGATTATGTTGCGTAGTGCACTTGGTATTGCTGGTCTGGCCTTCGGTGCCGGCGTGGTAGCTGGCCCCCAGACCTTCGACACCACCACCGCTTCCACCCCCACCCCGAGCACGGCGGCGGCCTCGACCACCTCGGCGGACCCGGCCACCGCGGCGGCTACGGCGCCGGCGGAGAAGCCGGACATGGGCGAGCCGGACATGGGCACGCTGATCCCGCACGGTACGCAGGGTGAGCAGTCGCGCATCGACCTGGGTGACGAGCAGACCGGCAACGTGAAGGCCATCATCGAGGCCACGAAGAAGGCCGGCATGGACGAGCGGGCCGCCGTGGTGGCGATCGGCACCAGCCTGCAGGAGTCGAAGCTGGAGAACCTGGGTCACCTGGGTGCTCGTAACGACCACGACTCGCAGGGCCTGTTCCAGCAGCGTCCGTCGTCCGGGTGGGGCACGGTGGAGCAGATCACCGACCCCGAGTACTCCACCACCGCCTTCCTGAAGGGCCTGAAGCAGGTCGAGGGCTGGCAGGAACTGCCGTTGACCGAGGCCGCGCAGAAGGTGCAGGTGTCGGCGTACCCGTTCCACTACGCCCAGTGGGAGACCCAGGCCGCTGACCTGGTCGCCGAGCACTGGACCAGCTGACCCAAAAACCCATAGACCTAACCCACAAGGGGAAACAAACTGTTGGCCGGCACCCGGTTCGGGTGTCGGCCAACAGTTGTCTCTGGGACGGGGCCCAGCCGGCCCCACCCCCTCGCGGTGCGTCAGAACGTCAGCGCGCGATCTCGCCGGCGATGAACTCCTCGACGGCGGCGTGCGCGTCGGAGTCGGCGTACTGCACCGGCGGGGACTTCATGAAGTACGACGACGCCGACAGGATCGGGCCGCCGATCTTCCGGTCCAGGGCGATCTTCGCGGCCCGGACCGCGTCGATGATGACGCCGGCGGAGTTCGGCGAGTCCCACACCTCGAGCTTCAGCTCCGCGTTGAGCGGGGTGTCACCGAAGGAGCGGCCCTCCAGGCGGATGTAGGCCCACTTGCGGTCGTCCAGCCACGGCACGTGGTCCGACGGGCCGATGTGCACGTCGCTCTTGGCCATCTCGTGCGGCACCTGGGAGGTCACCGACTGGGTCTTCGAGATCTTCTTGGAGACCAGGCGGTTGCGCTCCAGCATGTTCATGAAGTCCATGTTGCCGCCGAAGTTGAGCTGGTACGTGCGCAGCAGCTCAACGCCGCGGTCCTCGAACAGCTTCGCGAGGGCGCGGTGCACGATGGTGGCGCCGACCTGGCTCTTGATGTCGTCGCCGACGATCGGCAGGCCCGCGTCCTCGAACTTCTTCGCCCAGGTCGGGTCGGAGGCGATGAAGACCGGGAGGGCGTTGACGAAGGCGCAGCCAGCCTCGATCGCGGCCTGGGCGTAGAACTTGCCGGCCTCCTCGGAGCCCACCGGCAGGTAGGCCACGACCACGTCGACCTTGGCCGCGCGCAGCGTCTCGGCCACGTCCACCGGCTGGGTGTCCGACTCCTCGATGATCTCGCGGTAGTACTGGCCGAGACCGTCGAACGTCGGGCCGCGCTGCACGGTCACCCCGGTCGGGGGCACGTCGCACAGCTTGATGGTGTTGTTCTCGCTGGCGACGATCGCCTCGGCGAGGTCCATGCCCACCTTCTTGGCGTCCACATCGAACGCCGCTACGAACTCCACGTCCGAGACGTGGTAGTCGCCGAAGGTGACGTGCATGAGACCCGGGACGCGGTCGTTCGGGTCGGCGTTCCGGTAGTACTCCACGCCCTGTACGAGGGACGAGGCGCAGTTACCCACACCGACGATGGCGACGCGGACGGAGCCCATAGCGTCTGCCTCCTTCTCCTTCATCACGGCCGCTCTTCCCTGGACTCGCCAGGCGGAGGCGGGCTGTTGTCTTCTGATCGACCGCCGGCGACCCCGGTGATCGGGGCTGTCGGGGCACGGCCGGAGCGCTCGTTGGCGATGAGCTCCTCCAGCCAGCGAACCTCACGCTCACAGGCGTCCAGGCCGTGGCGTTGCAGTTCCAGGGTGTACGCGTCGAGCCGTTCGGCGGCGCGACCCAGCACGTCGCGGAGCCCTTCGCGGCGCTCCTCGATCTTGCGGCGGCGACCCTCCAGGATGCGAAGTCGGGTTGCCTGGTCGGTTCGGGCGAAGAACGCGAAGTGCACGCCGAAACCGGTGTCGTCATACGTCTCGGGCCCGGCGTGGGCGATGAGTTGGGCGAACCGCTCCTTGCCCTCCGCGGTGATCTTGTAAACCACGCGGCCTCGTCGGCTGGTCAGCGCGGGAACGTCCGAGACGGTGGGTGTCTCGTTGGCCTCGGTGATCCACCCTGCCGCCTGTAGACGGCGCAGGGTTGGGTAGAGGCTTCCATAGCTGATGGCCGCCCGGATGGCGCCGAGTTTCGCGGTGAGCTCCTTGCGAAGCTCGTAACCGTGCATCGGAGCCTCCTGCAGGAGACCGAGGATGGCGAATTCGAGCACTGTCATCCTCCTTACCCTGCTTGCCCGCGCACTAACCCAGCGATGTATCGGCCCGATACATCGACACGCTAGCGGATCGCCCCGGGGTGGGGCAAACTCCGCACCGCCGTGTCTCGACTACAGGTAGTCACCCGGTCGCCGGGTGGGGCGGCACCGCGTACTCTCGTGCTCATGCGTACGCAGCGCCAGGTGGTCGACTACTCGCTCCGGAAGCGGGCGGCGCTGCGGGATCTCCTGACCAACCGGGTCGGCCCGGATGACCTCTGTGACGCCTCGCCCTACCTGAAAAGCGCGGCCCGGTTCCACGGCGAGCCGACCGACGAGCGGTGCCCGATCTGTCGGAGTGAGAACCTGACGCGGGTGCACTACATTTACGGCGACGAACTCCGGCAGTCCGCCGGCCAGGCCAGGAGACTGGCCGAGCTGCCCGCCCTGGCGATCACGCTGCGTGAGTTTCAGGTCTTCGTGGTAGAAGTGTGCCTTGGCTGCGCCTGGAACCACCTCATCGAGCAATATCTGCTCGGTCGGGATGGGCTGGCGGAGAACGGGCCGGAGCAGGCCGCAGTGGGCGGGGTGCCCACCACTGACGCTCCCGGCGGGCAACGGAGGCGAGAGGCGCAACGGTGACGTCAGCACGATCGGTCGCTTCGGCCCGACGGGCCGCCACCCAGCTAGATCGACGTCCTGATAGTCCGATTAGCCCGCTTGATTGGCAAATAGGCACCCTTGCGCGACGGGACCGCGTCGTATCACTGGGTGCCGCAACTCACGGCAAACCGGTGGTGGCGCGGCAGCGCTCCACCGCGACCGGCAGGGTGTGAAGAATGAACTCGTACGGCGACCCCAGCTCCTCGCGTGGGCGGGCCCAGATACCGGGCCAGCACGACGTCCCCGGGCGGGCCGACGACGCGTACCGTGCCCCCGGTGGTGCGGCGCGCGGCCAGTCGGCCGGACCGGAGGGAACAGCGGGCCGCGCCTCGGTGACACCCCGGGGTGGCGCTTCCAGCGGCCGGGCTTCGGTTGGTGGCTCGGCTTCCGTCCCCACCCAGGGTGCCGCCGGCTCGGCCTCGGTTGGCCGGGCAGGTCGCGCTTCGGTGCCGACTCCGGCGGGACCGGGCCGTGCCTCGGTGCCGAGCCCGGCCGGACCGGGCCGGGTGCCGCCGCCATCCGCGCCCGGACGCGCCTCCGTGCCGGTATCCCCCGCGCCGGGTGGCTCCGCCGGGCGCGCGAGCGTCGG
The DNA here is from genome assembly GCF_013416675.1 of Salinispora sp. H7-4. NCBI lineage: Bacteria > Bacillati > Actinomycetota > Actinomycetes > Micromonosporales > Micromonosporaceae > Salinispora > Salinispora sp. H7-4. The sequence goes on along the minus strand of NZ_JABZED010000006.1, from coordinate 195,830 downwards.
TGCCGCGAGCGGCTCGGCCTCCGTGGGCTCGGCCTCCGTGGGCTCGGCCTCCGTGGGCTCGGCCTCCGTGGGCTCGGCCTCCGTGGGGCGGGCCCGAGCCGGTGCCGCAGCGGCCGGAGGCCGGGCCTCGGTGGCGCGGGCCAGCGCCGCGTCGGCCGCCGGTGGTCCCGGCGGCCCGGGTGGCCCCGGCGGCCCCGGCGGATCGGGCCGATCCCGCAATGGTGGCCGTGACCCGAACGCCGCGCGGGCGAAGAAGCGGAAGCGGACCAACATGTTGATCGCCTCGTTCGCGGTCTTCATCATGCTCGCCGGGCTGGGCGTCGTCGGCTTCACCTACTTCTCCACCAACGTCGTCCTGCCCAACCAGATCCCCCTTCCGCAGTCGACGACGGTCTACACGAGTGACGGCAAGGGCCTGGTCGCGAAGCTCGGTAACGAGAACCGGACGCTGATCACCATCAGCCAGATGCCGCAGCACGTGCGGGACGCGGTAGCCGCGGCCGAGGACCGGAACTTCTACCGGCACTCGGGCGTCGACTACAAGGGCATCGCCCGGGCCGCCTGGAACAACTTCACCGGCGGTAGCCGGCAGGGCGCGTCCACGATCACGCAGCAGTACGCGCGTAACGCCTACGCGAGCCTTGAGGACGACACCTACGCCCGCAAGGTGCGGGAAGCGATCTTCGCCTCCAAGCTGAACGACGATTTCAGCAAGGACGAGATCATGGGGAACTACCTCAACGTGATCTATTTTGGCCGCGGCGCCTACGGGGTCGAGGCCGCGGCGCAGACCTTCTTCGGTAAGCCCGCCAGCAAGTTGACCGTCAGCGAGGGCGCGGTGCTGGCCGGGCTCATCAAGCAGCCGGAGAAGACCGCCACCCACAACGGGTACGACCCGGCGGTCAGCCCGGAGGACGCGAAGGCGCGCTGGGACTACGTCCTCGACGGGATGGTGGCCGAGGGCTGGCTCGACGCGGCGGAGCGGCCGACCGAGTTTCCGGAGGTGAAGCCGCCGGCCGAGGAGGGCAACGGCTTCGGTGTGGGCACCCCCCGCGGCAACGTCATCAACTACGTGCGGGCGGAGATGGAGCAGTGGGGGCTCTGCACCAACACCGGGGCGGAAGACGAGGGTATGCCCTCCTGTATGGACGCGCTGCGCAACGGCGGTTACAAGATCACCACGACGATCGACGACAAGATGCAGACCGCGATGGAGAACGCGGCCCGGGCGGAGGTGAAGGGATCGCCCCTCAACGGCGAGCCGGATAACCTGCAGGCCGCCGGAGTCGCCGTGGACCCCAAGACCGGCCGGGTGCTCGCCTACTACGGTGGGGAGAGTGGCGCCGGCACCGACTGGGCCGGTATGAACACCGATAAGGGCGGCACGATCTACGGCGGCCATCCGCCCGCCTCGTCTTTCAAGGTCTACACCCTGGCGGCCGCCATCGAGGCCGGCATCTCCGTCAACTCACGGTGGGACGCCGAGCCCTTCCACCCCGAGGGCTACAAGTACCCGATCAGGAACTCGAGCCGCGTCGACTGTGAGAACAACTCCTGCACTCTCGACTATTCGACGGTCAGGTCGTACAACGTTCCGTTCTTCCACGTGGCGGAGCAGATCGGCCCGGACAAGGTGATCAGCATGGCCCGGCAGGCGGGTATCACCACCATGTGGGACAACAACGCCAAGCCGGCCAAGCCGTACAACCTGCTGGCGGAGAAGCCGGAGGACCTGGCGCCGGACTATTTCGACCGGGTGGTGGGCTTTGGCCAGTACCCGATCACCGTCCTCGACCACGCCAACGGTCTCGCGACGCTGGCGAACGACGGCGTCTTCCACCAGGCGCACTTCGTGCTCAAGGTCGAGCAGAAGGACGAGGACACCGGCGAGTGGAAGGTCGTCCGCGGGACCGGCGAGAAGCTGGACGGGCAGCAACGGATCCGCAAGGAGGTCACCGATGAGGTGACCGCGGTGCTCAAGCAGATCCCGGGGAGGAACGGCGACGCCCTCTCCGGGGGGCGGGAGGCGGCCGGGAAGACCGGCACCTGGGAGTTGGACGGGACCCTCGACAACTCGAACGCCTGGATGGTCGGCTACGACGACAACCTGGCGACCGCGATCTGGATCGGCAGCAACAATGCCGCCAGTAGTGAGATCAAGTACGACATTCGTGCGATCAAAGACAAGAACGGCATTAACATCGGCGGCAGCAAAATGCCGGCGGATGTGTGGAAAAAGTTCATGAACGAGGCGCTGAAGGGCGCGCCCAGGTCTGACCTGCCGAATATCACCGGAGTCGGGGACGACCAGGCCGGCAACGGCGCGTTGCCGCCCCCGCCGGAGCCGGACTGCGGGCCGCTCGGCCTGTTCTGCAACGACAACGACAACAACAACGGCGGCGGTGACAACGGCGGCGGTGACAACGGCGGCGGTGACAACAACGGCGGCGGTGACAACGGCGGCGGCGGTGACAACGGCGGCGGCGGTGACAACGGCGGGGATATCGGATTCCCGCCGCCGCCGAACGGAGGCCCCCAACGACCTGGGCGGGACTAGCCGGGCTGGCCAGCGCCAAGGCCATCCGGGTGCACGACGGCAACGCCGATCTAGTGCAGGATGCACGTCATGAGCACGCAGACGACGGGCGGCACCGACAACTCCGCCGCACCGGACCACCCGTCCCGGTCCGACGGCTTCGTTCGTGGCGTCTCCGGCCTGATCGGCGGCCCGTTGGGCGACCACGCCACCGCGTTGGACCGGCCGGTCGGCGGGGAGCGTCGGTTCTGGACCGCGGTCCGGATCGTCCTGGCCCTGGTCTGCCTGACGATGGCCCTGCACTGGGTGCAGAAGTCGCCCTGCCAGGACGGCGCCTGGGCGAACAACGTCCAGTACACTCGCTTCTGCTACACCGACGTGCTCGCCCTCTACTACGCCGAAGGGCTCAACGAGGGCAAGGTCCCCTACCTGGACCACCCGGTGGAGTATCCGGTGCTCACCGGCTACTTCATGGGTGCCCTCGGCCTGCCGGTGCACGCGCTCGGCAGCGCGGACCCGGGGCTGAACCAGGCCATGTGGTTCTACAACCTGAACGCGCTGGTGCTCGGGGCACTGGCGGTGGCCACCGTCGCGGTGATCCTGGCGCTACGGCGTCGACGACCCTGGGACGCGGCACTCTTCGCGCTCGCCCCCGCGCTGCTGCTCACCGCCACCGTCAACTGGGACTTTCTCGCCATCGGACTGGCCGCCTTCGGCCTCTTCGCCTGGGCACGCCGCAAACCCGCGCTGGCCGGCCTGCTACTCGGCCTGGGCGGGGCGGCGAAGCTCTGGCCGCTCTTCCTCTTCTGGCCGATCCTGCTGCTGGCGATTCGGAGTAGCCGGCTGCGGGCCGCGCTCACCGCGATCGGTACCGGCGCGGCGGCGCTGGTCCTGGTGAACCTCCCCGCCGCGCTGGCCAACCTCACCAACTGGAAAGAGTTTCTGGAATTCAACGATCAGCGGGCGATCGACTGGGGCACCCTCTGGTACATCGGCCGCTACCTCGACGGCAGGATCGGCGAGCCCGGCGCCGGCCCGTTCCAGTGGCTGAGCAACAACATTCCGGTGCTGAACAACCTGGCGTACGGGCTGTTCTTCCTGGCCTGCGTCGGCATCGCCGTGCTGGCCCTGCGGGCCCCGCGCCGCCCGCGCCTCGCCCAGCTCGCCTTCCTCGTGGTCGCCGCCTTCCTGATTTTCAGCAAGGTCTGGTCGCAGCAGTTCGTGCTCTGGCTGCTGCCCCTCGCCGTACTCGCCCGCCCCAAGTGGGGTGCCTTCCTGGCCTGGCAGCTCGCCGAGGTCGGCTACTTCCTGGCCTTCTACGGCGAGCTGCTGGGCACCTCCACCGGTACGCCGGTCTTTCCCGAGGGCGTCTTCGTGCTGGCCGCCGCGTTCCGGCTGACCACCGTCGTCGTGCTCTGCGTGCTGGTCGTCCAGGAGATTCTCCGGCCGGAGCAGGACGCGGTACGGGCCAGCTACCCCGACGATCCGGACGGCGGGGTCATCGACGGCGCACCGGACGCCCCCTGGGTGGCCAGACAGCGAGCGTCCGCGCCGGCGGCGACCTGACCGGCGCGGGATCCGGTCACAGGCGGTAGACGACCACGTCGCCGATCTCCTCCCGGGTGATGCCGAGCGTGTCGACCGGCGCGTCGATGGTGAACTCCCAGGGCGTGCCGGCCACCTGATCCCGAGGGATCAGGACGTTGCGAACGCCCAGGGTGCGCAGGTAGTCGACGCTGGCCTGGTCGGGGAACGTGATCGTCGCCTGACGCACCTCCTCGACCAGGGTCGGGGAGAAGCCACTCCCCCCGTTGACGAGGTCCTGGAAGTGGGTGGTTGACCAGAGCATGATCGGCTGGTCCCGATTCTGGTCACTCGGCAGCACCAACAGCGGGCCGTCCACCGTGCGCATCGCCGCGGGCTGCGCCGGGACGACCGGGTGCGGGGTACGGTTCAGCCCCTCGACGGTCACCAACAGCAGCGGCAGCAGCGTGGCCAACCGCAGCCACGGGCTCGGCCAGGACGGGATCCGCGCGGCGGAGATCTTCCGGACCCGGCCGGCGAAGGCGCTCACCGCGCCGGCCGCGAGGAGCCCGAGCAGCAGGGTCGTCCAGAGCATCAGCCGACCCGGCGTACGGAGGCCGTTCCACCCGGGTAGGTGCTCGAAGAGCGGCACGTAGGTGTACTGCCCGTCGAACAGTTCGGTGCCCATCGCCAGCACCATGCTGACCACGACCCCCGCCAGCAGCAGGAGCCGGTGCCGAACCCGCCACACCGAGAAGAAGAGGCCACCCAGGGCGAGCGCGTAGAGCACGTACCCGGGCAGCAGGGTCATCTCCGGTTGCCAGGGCAGCGTCGACCGGGCCCCCTCGTGCAGGTCACCCCAGATTCGTGACTCGGCAGGCGCGGTGAGGAAGCCCGTCGCGGGCGGGGAGAACCAGGCGAGGTCGGCGACGGTCCGCTCCGCCTGCGGATGCAGCTCGACGACGGTGAAGTAGGGGAGGGCGAGCAACGCGCCAACCGCAGCGAAGATCAGCCCGCCGACCACGTTGGCGGCGAACAGCCGTCGACCGAAGGGGCGTCGCACCGGGCGGACGACCCAGCGGCGCAGGAACCAGGTCACCGCGGCGACCAGCCCGGTACCGGCGAGGACGTACGCGAACGGCAGCCCGATGCCGAAGCCGAGGCTGAGCTGCCAGGCGGCGACCAGCCAGCCGGCGTACACCCAGCCGACCCGTCGCTTCTCCGGTCGGTAGCCGTGCCGCAGCGACCAGCCGTGCCCCCGGGCGAGCATCGCCAGCGCCAGCGGGATACCACCGTTGGAGATGACGTTCAGGTGCCCGGCGTGGGCCAGCAACCACGGCGCGTACGTGTAGGTCACTCCGGCGACCGCGGCGCCGATCCGGCCGGACCCCAACTGCCGGGCCAGCACGTACGCCCCGAACGTGGCGAGGGCGTGGGCCAGCACGAACATGATGTTGTATCGGAGCAGGGCGGCTTCGGGGCCGGTGCCGATCATTCCGGCCGGGGCGTACCCCAGCAGGGTGTCGGAGAAGACGAAGCTCCACCGTTCCGGGAAGAACGCGTTGGAGTGCAACAGCCGGCCCGGGTCGGTCAACAGCGCGTGCCCGGACCAGGCCATCTGCCATGCCTGCAGGCTCGGATCCCAGTAGTCCTGGGGCACGGTGTAGCGCGGGTAGCGCAGCGTCGGCCAGGTCATGGCGACGGCCAGGGCCAGCGAGCCGAGCGCGGCGAGCATCCACTCGTGGGTCAGGAACCGGCCAACGGCGCGGGTTGCCCGGCCGATGCGGGTCGGTACCGGTGTCGGAGCGGGGCCGAAGGAAGCGAACGGGTCCCGTTTCTCCTGGTCGTCCTTATCGCCCTTGGCATCCTTTTCTGTGGTGCTCTCGGCGGTGCCGTCGGCAGGAGTCGCGGTGCCGTCCGAAGAGGAGGTGTCGCTGCGCCCGGCGGCGTTGCCGCCAGCAGTGGTGTCCGCGGTGGTGCTCTTGGTGGCGGTGGCGGTGGCGGTGGCGGTGGCGGCGGTCGTGGAGCCGTCCTTGGGTGATCCGGCGTTACCCGGGCCGGTTTCGAGCTTGTCCATGATGGTCTTGGGCTTTCGATCACCGGCGGTGCTGGCCGCCTTGGGATTCGGTGGCGGTGTGCCGCCGGAGCGTCCGATGGTCATCCGGTTGGCCCCGGCACGCCGAGCTGCTCCCGGAGGAAGGTGATGTCGGCTGCTTGGCCGTCCGCCCCGCCGGGTGTTTCGACCACCACCGGGGCGCCCGCCGCCCGGATCACCGCCACCACCTGCTCCGGGTCGATCGTGCCGCCGGTCAGGTTGTCGTGTCGGTCCTGGCCCGAGTTGAAGGCGCCCTTGGAGTTGTTGGCGTGGATCAGGTCGATCCGCCCGGTGATCGCCTTGATCCGGTCGACCAGCCCGAGCAACTCCTCACCGCCCGCGTACGCGTGGCAGGTGTCCAGGCAGAAGCCCACCTCGTGATCGCCGATCGTGTCCCAGAGCCGGGCGAGCGCGTCCAGCCGGCGGGCGCAGGCGTTTGTCCCGCCGGCGGTGTTCTCGATCAGCACCGGCACGCCGAAGCCGCCGGATTCCGCCGCGTACGCGAAGGCCTTGCGCCAGTTGTCGAAGCCGGTGGCGAGGTCGTCGCCGGCGTTGACGTGGCCCCCGTGCACGATCAGGCCACGGGCTCCGACAGCGGCGGCGGCTCGGGCGTGCGCGAGCAGGAGTTTCCGGCTGGGGATCCGGATGCGGTTGTTCAACGTGGCCAAATTGATCACATACGGTGCGTGCACGTAGAGGTCCACCTCGGCGCTGCGCAGCCGGTCGGCGTCCGCCCGCGGCTTCGGCGCTTTCCAACCCTGCGGGTCGGAGAGGAAGAACTGCGCGGTGTCGGCGGCTCTTGCGGTCGCCTCCGCCAGTGGGTCGGACGAATCGACGTGGGCTCCGATACGCATGCTGGGGAGCCTACGTCGAGTTCACCGACCGACGGTGACCGCAGTGCGGCGAGGCGCGCAAGCGGCGTGGTCAGAGGTGCGTCACCGCAGTGATCAGCGGTCGTTGAACGAGGTGGGATGGACGGTTCTGTAGCCTTGGACTAGTAGATTGTCTGAGATTTACCGAATTCTCCGACAAGTCCTGCACATTAGGGCTATGGTCGGGAAACAACATGATGAAGCCCCGCGGGGTGTCGCCGGTCCAACCTCATCGGTGTGGTCGTTCCTCCCCAGGTCCCACCCAAGGAATGCGGACACGACACCCCGCGGTCTCTGGTTCACGGGGGGCTCGCCTCGACATCGACGTCCTGGCCGGGCCCCCCGTGAACCATGTTCCGGGGGCACTTCCACCACCCCGGGCATGATCGTTCGGGCCGGGTATCCTGGTCTGGTTGTCCACGTCCGGCCGGGTCCCCCCGGTTCCGGGTGGGCCACGACGCACGACCTCCTGCCACGGAAGGACCGTGGCCGTCCTAGCCCATAGGAGGTGAGCACGTCTTGCGTCATTACGAGATCATGGTGATCCTCGACTCCAGCCTTGAGGAGCGCACCGTCGCTCCGTCGCTCGACACGTACCTGAACGTGATTCGGACCGCGGGTGGCTCGGTCGAGAAGACCGATGTGTGGGGCCGCCGGCGCCTCGCGTACGAGATCAACAAGAAGACCGAGGGGATCTACGCCGTCATCGACCTGCAGGCGACGCCAGCAGCGGTGGCCGAGCTGGACCGTCAGCTGCGGCTCAACGAGTCGGTGCTGCGTACCAAGGTTATTCGGCCGGAAGTGCGCTGAGGCGCACCCCGACCCCCAACCCCGACACCCCCGGATCAGCCTCGTCGGCATTGTCGGACGGCTCTGTCAGCCTGTACGGCGAGACGATGAGTGCGCGAGGAGATGGTCATGGCAGGAGAAACCATCATCACGGTCATCGGCAATCTGACCGATGACCCCGAGTTGCGATTCACCCCCTCCGGTGCGGCGGTCGCCAAGTTCCGGGTCGCCTCGACGCCCCGGTTCTTCGACAAGTCGTCCAGCGAGTGGAAGGACGGCGAGCCGTTGTTCCTCTCGTGCACCGTGTGGCGGCAGGCCGCCGAGCACGTCGCGGAGTCGCTGCAGCGCGGCACCCGCGTGATCGTGTCCGGTCGGCTGCGGCAGCGGTCGTACGAGACCCGCGAGGGTGAGAAGCGCACGGTCATCGAGCTGGAGGTCGACGAGATCGGCCCGTCGCTGCGCTACGCCACGGCGAAGGTGCAGAAGATGTCCCGCTCGGGCGGTGGTGGTTTTGGCGGCGGTGGTGGCCAGGGCGGCGGAGGCAACTTCGACGACCCGTGGGCCTCGGCCGCTCCTGCTTCCGCGCCCTCGCGCGGCGGGTCCGGTGGTGGCAACTTCGATGAGGAGCCTCCGTTCTGATGGCGCCGAGCGCCCGCAATCGCAAACCAGGAGCAAGGTCAATGGCCAAGGCTGCGGCACTTCGCAAGCCGAAGAAGAAAGTGAACCCGCTTGATAAGGACGGGATCACCTATATCGATTACAAGGACACTGCGCTGCTGCGCAAGTTCATCTCCGACCGGGGCAAGATCCGTGCCCGGCGAGTGACTGGCGTGACCTCGCAGCAGCAGCGGCAGATCGCCCGTGCGGTCAAGAACGCCCGCGAGATGGCGCTCTTGCCGTACACGGCGACGGCTCGCTGAGAGGAGGCGCCGACATGAAGATCATCCTGACTCAGGAGGTATCCGGCCTCGGTGCCCCAGGGGACATCGTGGAGGTCAAGAACGGCTACGGCCGTAACTACCTGCTGCCGCAGGGCTTCGCGATCGCCTGGACCAAGGGCGCGGAGAAGCAGGTCACGCTGATCAAGCGGGCCCGGTCGGCCCGCGAGATTCGTGACCTCGGCCACGCCAACGAGGTCAAGGGCCAGCTCGAAGGGCTGAAGGTAGCCCTGAAGGCCCGCGCCGGCGAGGGCGGTCGGCTCTTCGGTTCGGTCACCGCGGCCGAGATCGTCGCGGCCGTCAAGGCCGCTGGCGGCCCGACGCTGGACCGTCGCCGGCTTGAGCTGCCCGCGCACATCAAGTCGCTCGGCTCCTACCCGGTGCGGATCAAGCTGCACCCCGAGGTGACCGCCGCGTTCGACCTGAGCGTCGTTCAGGGCTGACACCCAACCGCACCACCGATCGGGCCCGCGCCGCACTCGGCGCGGGCCCGATCTGTATCCCGCCCCGGCTCGATCTGTATCCCGTCCCGGCCCGATCGGATGCCGGTGTTCAGCCCGGCGGCTGACTAATTTTCTTTCTATCCACAGGGTGTGGATGGTGTTTTTCCAGCTCAGAGCGGTGTTGAGGGATACTCTTCCACAGTTATCCACAGGCTGTGCACAAGCTGCACACATGCCTGCCCCCTGCTATCCACAGGTTGTCCCGAGACTCGTCCACCGCTGCTGTTGAGGCGTCCTCCTCGTCTTCCGTATGGTTGCCAACCGACCCGCCGCACGATGGCCCCCGATCGCCCAGCGGGTCGATAAGGCCGTGACTCCGTGGTGGAGCCAGGTCGATGAGCTGACGGTGTGAAGGGGGAGCCGTGTCGGTCGCCGACGAGATGCCAGCCGAACCGCGTGCTGGCGGGCCGACCTCGGTGCCGGTGCAGCGGGACGGCCAGTTCGAGAAGACCCCACCGCAGGACATCGCCGCCGAGCAGTGTGTGCTGGGCGGGATGCTCCTCTCCAAGGACGCGATCGCCGACGTGGTCGAGATTCTCAAGAGCAACGACTTCTACCGACCCGTCCACGCCACCGTCTTCGACACGATTCTCGAGATCTACGGCCGGGGCGAGCCCGCTGATTCGATCACGGTCGCGGCGGCCCTGGCCGACTCCGGCGACCTGGTCCGGATCGGGGGCGCACCGTACCTGCACACCCTGATCGCCAGCGTGCCCACCGCGGCCAACGCCGCCTACTACGCCCGGATCGTCAGCGAGCGGGCCGTGCTCCGGCGGCTGGTCGAGGCCGGCACCCGGATCGTGCAGCTCGGCTTCGGCACCGCCGCCAGCGGCAGCCGGGACGTGGATGACGTCGTTGACCTCGCCCAGCAGGCCGTCTACGACGTCACCGAGCGGCGGGTCAGCGAGGACTTCGCCATCCTCGCCGACATGCTCCAGCCCACGCTCGACGAGATCGAGGCGGTTGGCGCCCAGCACGGCATGATGACCGGCGTTCCCACCGGCTTCACCGACCTCGACCGCCTCCTCAACGGTCTGCAGGCGGGCCAGCTCATCATCGTCGCCGGGCGGCCCGGCCTGGGGAAGTCCACGGCGAGCATGGACTTCGCGCGGAACGCCGCGATTCGCGCCAACCAGGCTGCGGCGATCTTCTCGCTGGAGATGAGCAAGGTCGAGATCGTCATGCGACTTCTCTCGGCCGAGGCCCGGGTGCCCCTGCACGTGCTGCGCAGCGGTCAGCTCTCCGACGACGACTGGACAAAGCTGGCCCGCTGCATGGGCGAGATCAGTGAGGCGCCGCTGTTCGTGGACGACACGCCGAGCATGAACCTGATGGAGATCCGGGCCAAGGCGCGACGTCTCAAACAGCGACACGATCTGAAGCTCATCGTCGTCGACTACCTCCAGCTGATGACCTCGCCGAAGCGTACGGAGAGCCGGCAGCAGGAGGTCGCCGACCTGTCCCGTGGCCTCAAGCTCCTCGCGAAGGAGGTCGAGTGCCCGGTCATCGCGGTCAGCCAGCTGAACCGTGGCCCCGAACAGCGGACCGACAAACGGCCCCAGCTCTCTGACCTGCGGGAGTCCGGCTCCATCGAGCAGGACGCCGACGTCGTCATCCTGCTGCACCGCGACGACTACTACGACAAGGAGTCACCGCGGGCCGGGGAGGCGGACTTCGTCGTGGCCAAGCACCGGAACGGGCCGACCGACACGGTGACGGTGGCAGCGCAGCTCCACCTGTCGCGCTTCGTGGACATGGCGATCGTGTGAGTGGACCCTGGCGATGCGCCCAGCCGGCGGACCGCCAGCGTCCCTAATGGCCGCTCAGCACCCCGCAAGAACGGGCAGCGCCCCGAAGGACCCCGGCCCGCGCTGCCGCGGTGGGGTCCCTCGGAAGACGCCGTACCGGCGTTCAGCCGAGCAGGTCGCCCAGGAAGCCCTTGTGCCGCTTCCGGCGGTAGTGCCCGTGGTAACCGTAGTGCTGACCGTGGCCGCCGTAGGCCGGGGCCGGAGCCGGGGGGTAGCCGTGCGCCGGTGGCGGCGGGGGCGGCACGGTGCCGTAGCCGGGCTGCTGCTGCGGCGGCGGGGGCGGCGGGTACCCGCCGGGCTGGCTGGGCTGGGCGGGCGCCGGAGCGGCCTGCTGCCGGTTCCAGTTAGCCTCCGCCTCGAACAGCTTCTCCAACTCGCCGCGGTCGAGGAAGATCCCCCGGCACTCGCTGCACTGATCGATGACGACGCCACTGCGCTCGTACTGGCGCATCTCGCCGTGACACTTGGGACAGGTGAGGCTCATCATCCGACCGTACCTGGTTGACCTAGGCGGTCGCGGTCAACGTGGCGGTGACTTCGTCGTCGGAGACCTCGTGGAAATCGTCGTAGTAGGCGCTGACCGCGGTGAACCCGGCCGGGTGCTGCGGACAGACAACCTCGTCGGCCTCGGCGGAGAGCAACTCGTACGCCTCCTGTGAGCCGACCGGGGCAGCCGCCACCACCCGTCGGGCACCGAGGTGGCGGGCGACCTGGACCGCGGCGCGGGCGGTGGCGCCGGTGGCGAGGCCGTCGTCCACGATCAGGGCGGTGCGGTCGGTGAGGTCCAGCGGCGGACGGTCGGCCCGGTAGAGCCGCTCCCGGCGATCCAGCTCGGCCCGCTCCTGGCGGTCGACCTCGGCGATCTCCGCCGGGCTGAGTCGGCTGGCGATCCGCTCGTTGAGCACCTGGGCCCCGCCGGGACCGATCGCGCCGAACGCGACCTCGGGCGCACCGGGAAGGCCGAGCTTGCGGACGGTGATCACATCGAGTGGGGCCTCGAGTCGACGGGCGATCACCTCGGCCACCGGCACTCCGCCGCGAACCAGGGCAAGCACGATGACATCGGGTTCGCCCACGAGCGCGGTGAGCCGATCGGCGAGCGCCCGACCCGCGTGGCCGCGGTCACGAAAGGTGGTCACCTCTCAGGTGTACGCCGGGTTGGCCGGTTCCGGGGCGGGTTGCTGGATTCCGACCGGCGAGTGCGGGGGTCCAGATCAGGAAGGCCAGCGGGTAGAGCAGGTAGCCGAACCGGCTGGCGGGCATGAGCAGGAGCGCGACGAGGAGGCCGTACCCGCAGATGAGCGACGCGGCGGCGGCCGTACGCGGCGGGCAGCGGGTGAGCCGCAGGGCGAAGGCCAGCCCGACGGCGAGCAGCAGCCCGCCGGTGAGTAGCCGCCCGGCGGGCAGCGTGATGGAGATCAGATGGCCCGGGAGCGGGGACTGGGCCGGGCTGGTGACCAGGCCCTGGCCGAGCGGGAAGCGGAGCACGTTCTCGACCAACGCGTCGGGGTCGATCAGCAGGACGGGCAGCAGGGCGATGACCGGCAGCCCCAGGGCACCGGCGAGGACCCGCCGGCCGGACCGGCGGGTGGCACCCCAGACGGCCAAGACCACCGCGACCGGCCAGGCGAAGAGCTTCAGGGCGGCGGCCAACCCCACGGCCGCTCCGGCCCGGCCCGGTTTACCCGCGGCGGCGAGGGTGAGTGCGAGCAGGCAGAGCGCGAGAACGGGCAGGTCGTCGCCGCCGGTGGCGAGGGTGAGCGCGCTGAACGGCAGGATCGCGGCGGCCTGTACGCCACGCAGGATGCCGTCGCCGGGCCGGTGCGCCTCGGGGGCGCCGGACCGCCAGAGCGTGCGCCCGGCGAGGGCGAGGATGGCGACGGTGGCGAGCGCGAACCACACCCGGGCGTCGGTCAACGCGGTGTCGACGATGGCGCGGGGCACCCCGAAGAGGGCCATTGCCGGTTGGTACGGGGTGTAGCCGAACAGCTGCTCGCCGGTGGGGAGCGCGGCGATCGCCTCGCGGCTGAGGTAGGGGGTACCGGTCTCGATCAGCCGCCGCCCGGAGTCCTCGATGACGATGACCTCCTCCTGCGCCCGGTCGGGACGCCCGAAGGCCCGTTCGGTGCTCTGCCAGAGCACCGGCAGCAGCACGGTGGTGGTGGCGGCGAGCCCGGCGACCGCCCAGCGGGTGGCGAGCCCGGTCAGCGGGGAGCCGGGGCGGCGCCGCCAGATCAGCAACTGGGCGGTGGCGGCGACGGCGGCGACGAGGTAGCCGGCGGTGGCGACGCTGCCCCACGCGCGGTGCGGGGCGAGGGTGGAGGTCAGGGTGGTGACTGCGGCGAATCCGGCCGAGGCGGCGTAGAGGGCCAGGTCGACGGCGAGGCCACCGGCGGCGTTGTCGACGGCGGGCCACCCGCGGCGTACGCCCGGAACGGCGCTGGTCACGCGGTCAGTTTTGCAGATCGGCGGCGCCGGGTCAGGCGGGCTGGGAACGACCGCGGGCGGTAGCCGGAAAACCCCACCGCGTGGTTGTGCGCTGGCGGCCGTTCCACCGGCGGCCGGGCCTGGCACCGCAGTGGCTAGACTCGCCGTCGTGACGGATTCCGCGCAGCTCACCCACGTTGACGCGGCCGGCGCCGCCCGCATGGTTGACGTCTCCGCCAAGGCGGTGACCGGGCGGCTGGCCGTCGCCGCCGGTCGGCTCCGGACCACTCGCGAGGTCGTCGACCTCCTGCGCCGCGATGGGCTACCCAAGGGGGATGCGCTCGCCGTCGGCCGGCTCGCCGGGATCATGGGTGCGAAGCGGACCCCGGACCTGATTCCGCTCTGCCACCCGATCGCCCTGCACGGGGTCGCCGTTGACCTGACCCTCACCGACGACACCGTCGAGATCACCGCGACCGCCCGGACGGCCGACCGCACCGGCGTCGAGATGGAGGCGCTCACCGCCGTCGCGGTCGCCGGCCTGGCCCTCATCGACATGGTCAAGGCGGTCGACCCGGCGGCCACGGTGGACGCGGTCCGGGTCCTGTGCAAGGAGGGCGGGGCGACCGGTGAGTGGGTCCGCCCCGAGGACCGCCCGTGATCCGGGCGCGGGTGGTCGTCGCCTCCAACCGAGCCTCCGCCGGTGTCTACCCGGACACCAGCGGCCCGCTGCTCGCCGCCGGCCTGCGGGAGCTGGGCTGCGCGGTGGACGAGCCGGTCATCGTGGTCCCGGACGGTGACCCGGTCGGCGTGGCGCTGAGGGCCGCCGCCGCCGAGGGGGTGGATGTCGTGCTGACCAGTGGCGGCACCGGCATCAACCCGACGGACCGCACCCCGGAGGTGACCCGGGCGCTGCTCGACCACGAGATCCCGGGCATCGCGGAGGCCATCCGTGCGTACAGCCGGGACCGCGTGCCCACCGCGGTGCTGTCCCGGGGAGTCGTCGGTGTGCTGGGGCGGACGCTGGTGGTGAACCTCCCCGGCTCGACCGGGGGCGCCCGCGACGGGCTGGCCGTGCTCGGACCGATCCTCGCCCACGCTGTTGACCAGCTCCGTGGCGGGGACCACTGATCGGTTCGCGAACCAACGGGCACGTGGCTGCCCCGATACTCTCGTCGGGTGAGCATGGAAGCCGCAGCCGCCGACCCCGTCGCTCCGCCGCCCCCACCCGCGGGCTGGGAGGAGGCGCGTTCCCAGGTGTACGCGGTCGGTCGAGCTGCCGCGCTGCCGGTGGTGAGTCGGCCGCTCGTTGACCTCGACGGGCATACCCTGGCCGAGCCGTTGGCCACCCGGACCCCGCTACCGGCGTTCCGCACGACCAGCGTGGACGGCTGGGCGGTGCGGGGTGTCGGCCCGTGGCGGATCGTGGGTCGGGTCCTGGCCGGCGGGGTCCCGGCGCCGCTGACCGAGGACGGCACCACCGTCGAGATCGCCACCGGTGCGATGGTTCCCGACGGCGCCGCCGCCGTGCTGCGGGTGGAGGAGTCGAGCCGTACTCTGGACGGGTTGGTGGCCGGCACCCCGCGTCCGTCGCCCGAGTGGCGGCTGCCGGGTGAGGAGGCCGCCGCCGGTGAGCAGCTGTGCCCGGCCGGGACGCCCGTGGACCCGGCGGTGATCGGGTTGGCGGCCTCCTGCGGACACGACACCCTGCGCGTACGGCGGCAGCCACGCGCGGCGTTGCTGGTCTTCGGGGATGAACTGTTGACGGCCGGGCCGCCCGGGGCGGGGCGGGTCCGGGACGCACTCGGTCCCGCCGTGCCGGCGTGGCTGCGCCGGTACGGGTGTGCGGTGCGCCCCGCCGACGTGGTCGGGCCGGTGGCGGACACCCTCCCGGCGCACGTGGCGGCGCTGCGCGATGCGCTCACCCACGCCGACCTGGTCTGCACGACCGGCGGCACCATGCACGGCCCGGTGGACCACCTGCATCCCGCACTCGAGGCGTTGGGGGCGGAGTACGTGGTCAACACCGTCGCCGTCCGGCCCGGCTTCCCGATGCTGCTGGCCCGGGTGGTCGGCACCGACGGCCGGGTACGCTTCGTCGCCGGGCTGCCCGGTAACCCGCAGTCCGCGATTATCGCCCTGGCGTCGCTGGTCGCACCGTTGCTGGCCGGCCTCGCCGGTCGGCCGATGCCGGAGTTGCCGCAGGCGGTGCTCGCCGAGCCGATCCCCGGGCGGGGCACCTTCACCCACCTTGCGTTGGTCCGGCTGGATCGAGTCACCGGCACCGCCCATCCGCTCCGGCACGTCGGCTCGGCGATGCTGCGCGGCCTGGCCGGAGCCGACGGGTTCGCGGTGATCCGCCCCGGCGCGTCCGGCGAGCCGGGCGACCGGGTGCCGGTCGTGCCGCTGCCGTTGCTGCCCGGGGAGCGTGGGTCGTGACCGCCCCGACCGTGGCGTTCGGCGAGGTTACCGAGCGTCCGCTGGATCTCGCCGCACACGAGGGCGCGGTGGCGGATCGGGCCGCTGGCGCGGTGGTGTCGTTCCAGGGCGTCGTCCGGGACCATGACCACGGCCGAGCGGTGGTCGCGTTGACCTACGAGGGGCACCCGAGCGCCGAGCGGGTGCTGCGCGAGGTCGCTGCCGAGATCGCCGCCGACCCCGAGGTGTACGCGGTGGCCGTCTCGCACCGGGTCGGGCCGTTGGAGATCGGCGACGCGGCGCTGGTGGCGGCGGTCAGCACCGCACACCGAGCCGCCGCGTTCGCCGCCTGTGCCCGATTGGTTGACGAGGTGAAGGCGCGGCTGCCGATCTGGAAGCGGCAGGTGTTCGCGGACGGCACCGAGGAGTGGGTGAACTGCCCCTGACGCCGTCCGCGCGGGACCGCGGGGCGGTCGGCCTGGCTTCGGTTCACCGGGCTCGACCGCGGACCAGCGGTCAGCGGCGGCTGGCCAGCGGGACGACCGACCGGCCCGGACGCTCGCCGTAGAAGGCCGGCTCGGCCCCGGGGCGCCAGGGCAGCGCGGCGACCAGCACGATCAGCGCCAGGGCCAGCGAATTCTCCATCAGGGCACCGAAGAGACCGTCCTGATAGTGCGACACCTCGGGCAGTTGGTGCTCGTACGGCCAGATCGGCGAGACGAGGAAGAGGAGATAGAGGACAACGGCGGCGGCTGCGTGCCGGAGCCCGGTCAGCGTCGGGTACCAGATCGGGGGGCTTAGACCGTTTACTCCGGGTAGGCCCTCCACGCCGGCCCGGGCGGCGAGCGCCCGGCTGGCGTCCCGGCGGCGGACGGCGGCGTCAGCGAGCACGATGATCGCGGGGATCACCCAGACGAGGTGGTGGGTCCAGGAGATCGGGCTGATCACACTGGTGGTGAGCCCGATCAGGGTGAATGCCGTCAGCTCGTCGCCATCTGCCCGGGCGTTGGCGGCCCGGGACAGACCGAGCGCGAGCAGCAGGATCGCGAATGTGAACCAGAGCAGCCCCGGGGTCTCGATCGAGTCGTGGAGGCGGGCGAGCAGGCCGGCGAGCGACTGGTTGGGGGTCATGTCGGCGGCACCGACCCGCTCGGTCTGCCAGAGCACCCCACCGAAGTAGGCCCGGGACTCGGGGCCGACGATGGCGAACGACCCGATCGTCACGGTCAGTACCGTGCCCACGGCGGTGGTCGCCACCCGCCACTGGCGTGTGATCATGAGGTAGGCGATGAAGAGCGCGGGGGTCAGCTTCACCGCGGTGGCGAGGCCGATCCCGACGCCCGCCCAGGCGCCGCTGTAGACGAAGCGCAGCAGCGGCCCGTCGGTGGGCGCGACGTGGGTGCCTCGACGGGATCGCCAGCGCAGACCGACCAGGTCGGCCATGATCAGCGCGAACAGCAGCAGATTGACCTGCCCGTAACCGAGGGTCTCCCGGGACGGCTCAAGAGCGGTGGCGAGTACCGTCGCGAGCGCCACCGCGTACCACAGGGGATAGTTGAGCCGGTCGGCGATCGGGCGGAGGAGCGCGGTGAGGACCACGGCCAGCGCGGCGACGCTCGCCACCGCGTTTACCAGCCCGGCCAGCCCGACCGGAAGGTGCGCCATCGGGAGCATGGCGAGCCCGGCGAAGGGCGGGTAGGTGAACCCGAGGGTCGTGTCGGGCGCGATGAACTCGTACAGCTCGTGGCCGTTCGCCCACCACACCGTCGCACCGTGGTAGATCTTCATGTCGAAGAAGTTGTACGGTCGCCCGAATGCGCCGACGGCGAGCCAGGCGGCGTACGCGACGACGGCCACGATGCCGATCCGGATGGCGGTCCTACGATCGAGCCCCCGCAGGACGCGGCGAACCGGGGTGAGGCGGCGTACCCGCCGACGGAGAGTCGTCGGCATTGAGTGGCCACCCCCGTACCAATATCGTCCTAGCCGTCCCGGTCCGGTACGGAGCCTAGAACGGTCCCTCACGTTTTGCCTCCTGCGTGCTATGACCGTGTCCGATCCCACACTGGTTTTTGACATTTCCACCGGGGTTTACACCGGGCGGTCGGTACGCCGGACTCGCTGTTTTGCTCCGACGGAGTGCGACGGGAGGAGAATCGACGCAGGTCAACCAGGGAAGCGTCGAGCCGTCGCTGCCGATCGTACGGCGGTCCGAGCCTGTCGGCGGGCGGTACGAGCAGCTCGCGTCGCCCAACGCTGGGAGTGGCCGAGCCGCTGACCGGCCCGCCAGCGTAGCCCCGGTTTCCCGGCGGTGTCCGCGGCGGCCAGCAAGAGTCCACCGACTAGGCCAAGGTTTTTCAGGAAATGGAGTTGGTTGTTGACCCGCTGTTCCGGATCGGCGTCAGTCCAGAACGGATGTCCGGCGATAGTACCCGGTATCTGAGTGCCGGCCAGAACCAAGGCGGCCGGTCGGGTGAGTCGTCCGGTGGCGAGCAGTAGACCGGCCCCGAACTGTACCGCTCCATTGGCGCGGATCAGGGTCTCGGTATCGGTGGGGACGCCGGGAACAGCTCGTCGCAACAGGGGCGCGACCCGGTTGGCCATCGGCGTGGCGGCGGGGGTGAGCCGACCCGGGGCGGCGAGGCTGCGGGCCCCCTCGACCACGAGGATGCCACTGAGCATTACTCGGGCGAGGGAGCGCACGGGTGTCATGGGTCAGTCATACCCTGTCGGATCCGCGGCCACCCCGGCAACCGACCGATCTGGATCGGTCGTCGCGGCCTGCCACGCCGAATCGCGGGACTGTCCCGGACGGGCCAGCGCGGGCGGGGTAACGTCCCCGGCGTGACCACCATGCGACTACGGCCCGAGGAACCGGCGGATACCGGTGCGGTGCGGCGGGTCCTCGCCGGCGCGTTCGCCCGTCCCGATGTGACCACCCCGCCGGAGGTCGGCCTCGTCGACGAGCTGCGGGGCAGCGCGGAGTGGCTGCCGGCGCTGGCCATGGTGGCCGAGTACGGGGGGGAGGTCGTCGGCTACGCGCTGCTCACCCGGGTGCGGGTTCGCTCCGACCGCGACGACGTGGCCGCGCTCGTCCTCGGGCCGGTGGCGGTCGCCCCGCACCGGCAGCGCATCGGGCTGGGGAGCGCGGTGGTGCAGGCGGTCCTGGACGCCGCCGCCGAGCTGGGTGAGCGCCTCGTGGTGGTGTTGGGTGATCCGGCCTTCTACCGGCGGTTCGGGTTCGGTCGGGCCGACCGGCTCGGCCTCACCAGCCCCTGGTCCGGGCTCGGCGAGCCCTGGCAGGCCCGGGTGTTGCCCTCGGTCGGCGGTGGGACCGGACCGCCCGCTCCCGGCGAGGTGATCTTTCCGCCGCCGTGGTCGAAGGTGTGAGTCGACCGGGCTACGCCGGCCGGCTCGACCCGGCTACGCCGGCTGGGTGCGGAGGTAGCGGCCGAAGTGGGGCACCGTGAACGCCACCGTGCCGCGTTCGCCGGAGTAGATGAGACCCTTTTTGATCAGCGCGTCCCGAGCCGGGGAGAGGCTTGCGGGCTTGCGCCCCAGCGCGCGGGCGATCTCGGCGGTCGGCACGGCGGCGTCCATGTCATCCGGGGCACCGACGTCCGTACCGTCAACCAGGGAGAGGGTCGCCATCGCCCGCATGTATTCGCGTTCGGCCGGAGTGGCTCGCTCGAACCGGGAGCCGAAGAAGCCCACCGCCAGCTCGGCCTCGGCGTCCGGCGCCGCCACCCGGACATCGGCGGCGGTGATCGGTGAGCGGGGAGCGTGGTCCCAGGTCGTCTTCCCGTACGCCTGGACGAAGTAGGGATAGCCGCCGGACTTCTCGTAGAGCAGGTCGAGCGCCTTCTGCTCGTACTCGATCTCCTCGCGCGCGGCGGGCGCACAGAGCGCCTGGTCGGCGGCGATCCGGTCCAGTCGATCGATGCGCTGGTAGCGAAAGAGCCGTTCGGAGTACGACTTCGCTGCGCTGAGCACCGCCGGAAGGTGCGGCAGGCCGGCACCGACGACGATCAGCGGCGCGCCGAGTTGGGACAGCTCATGGCAGGCGGCGCAGAGCGCGGAGACCTCCTCCGGGGCGAGGTCCTGCATCTCGTCGATGAAGACGGCGATGCCGGTGCCGACGTCGGCGGCCACCGCGGCGGCGTCGGTCAGCAGCTCCACCAGGTCGATCTCGATGTCGCCGGAGTCGGCCCGCCCACTCGCGGCGGGGACGTCGATGCCGGGTTGCCACCGGTCCCGTAGCCGGGGGGAGGTCCCGCCCCGACCGCTCGGGGCGGACCGTTGCGCGAAGGCCTTCAGGACACCGAGGAAGGCGTCGATCCGGTCTGGAGCGCGGTGCCGGGGGGCCAGCTCGCGCACGGCCATGTGGAGGGCGGCCGAGATCGGGCGGCGCAGCGACTGGTCTGGCCGGATTTCGATCTTGCCGCTGCCCCAGAGTCGGTTGATGGCCTGCGACCGGAGCGTGTTGAGCAGCACCGTCTTGCCCACGCCGCGTAGCCCGGTGAGCATCAGGCTGCGCTCGGGGCGGCCGCGCGCGATCCGCTCCAGCACGATGTCGAAGACGTCCAGCTCCCGCCCGCGCCCGGCCAGCTCGGGCGGGCGTTGCCCGGCGCCCGGAGCGTAGGGATTGCGGATCGGATCCACGCATCGGAGACTATCGGGCTGTCTAGCAGTGGGGCTAGATCTCGGTAGATGGAGCTACCGGCGTGTCGTGCATCCGGGTGTCGAGTCACATCTAGGGCTGTCTAGCCACCACGCTAGATAGCCCTAGGTGTGGAAATACGTGCGCGGTCCGGTGTCTCGTTGGTTGTCGTCCCCCGAGCGGCGGTGCTCAGCGTTGTTTCAGGCAGAGCACGAAGTCGAGAGCGTCCAGGTCGCTGTCGAAGAAGAACCAGTTGGTGTAGCCGCCGACAGAGGCGCATTTCGCCGCCGCGTCCTTCTCGCCCGTGGTCGGGCCGTCCACGCGGCGCAGCACCTCGTACGTCTGCGGGCCGCACTCGGTGATCAGCAGTTCGGGTGTGCCGTCGGCCGGCCCGTCGTTGCGGACGCACTGGCCGACCTCGACGAAGCGGGGGTTGGCTGAGGAGTTCGGAGCCGCCATACCGGGCCCCACCGATGTGGCGGGCTCGGCTGAGGAGACCGAGGCCGTGCCGGTGGGGCCGGACGCCGCCGGCGTCTCGTCGCCCCCGGCGCGGAACCAGAGGGCGCCCGCCCCGGCCCCGAGGGTCAGGAACACGACGATGCCGAGTACCGCAACCAGCGGTCCGCGGCGCCGAGCGGGAAGCGGCTCGGCACCGGGGCTGGCTGGTGGCTCGTAGTCCGGCATGCGCGTCCTCCTGCGGGAGTGTGAGCGGCTGGACACCCGGGGTATCGCCGCCTTCGCCACCGTAGTGGGTGGCGGCCGCGATTCAGACCAGGCGGAGCTGGCGGTCCTTGGGGCGGCGGGACTCCGGTTCCCCGAGGCGTTCGAAGAGCCCCGGATCTATCGCGGACAAGAATGGTGAGGGTCGACAGTCGTACTCGGTGCCGTGCCGGAATCGGCGGGCGGCGTGGCTGAGGTAGAGCCGATCCTGCGCCCGGGTCAGCCCCACGAAGAAGAGCCGGCGCTCCTCGGCGACCGCGTCGTCGTCCGGCTCGCTGCCGGGCCAGCGCAGCGGCAACAGCCCGTCCTCGGCGCCGACCAGGAAGACCACCGGGAACTCCAGCCCCTTGGCGGCATGCAGAGTGAGCAGGGTGACCGCCTGCGCGCGTGGATCGAGCGCGTCCACCTCCGCCCCCGTCGCCAGCTGGGACAGGAACAGGTCCAGGTCATCGCCGCAGCGCCGGGCCAGTGGGGTGAGCAGGTCGACCGCCACCCGTACGTCGGTCGGCCCGGCGGTGCCCGAGCCGTCGAGGGTGGGGGTGGCGAACCGTTGCGCGACCACCTGCCCGGCGAGCCGAACCCGGGCCGGCAGGCCGCCGTCAACACCGCCGGTGTGTCGCAGCTCCCGGGCGATCTCGGCGACGCCGGGGCGGTCCCGGAGCCGGTCATGAGAACGTTTCTGTACCGGGATGTTCGCCCGGGACAGCGCGTCCACGATCGGCGCGGCCTGCGCGTCGGTGCGGTAGAGCACCGCGATGTCGGAGAACGAGAGCGTGGTCGTGCCGCCGTCGATCCGCCCCGAATCCAGCGAGCGGTGCGACAGCCCGCCGACCAACTCGTCCACCGTACGGGCGACGAAGGTGGCCTCATCGGCGACGGAGGTGGCCGCGTACCGGCCGAGCAGCGGTGCCTCCGGGTCGAGCCGGGCCGGGTCCAGCCGGCGACCCCGGACCAGCGACGTGGGGGCGATCGCCTGTACCGCGGCGGCCAGGATCGGTGCCGACGAACGGTAGTTGCGGTTCAGCCGGACCAGCCGGGCATCGGTGAAGTCCTGCGAGAAGCGCAGGAAGTAGCGGACATCGGCTCCCCGGAAGGAGTAGATCGCCTGATCCGGGTCGCCGATCGCGCAGAGGTTCCCGTCGGCGGGGCTGAGCAACCGGAGGAGCTCGTACTGCACCTCGTCGACGTCCTGGTACTCGTCAACGAAGATCCACTGCCACCGTTCGCGACACGAGTCGGCCAACCGCCGATCGGCTCGCAGCAGGGTCAGCGGCAGGGTGAGCAGCTCGTCGAGGTCGACCAGGTCCTGCTTGCGGAGCAGCGCCAGGTAGGTGCCGTCGTCGTCGCCGGCCTCGGCCCGGGCGGCGGCACGGTCCGCGTCGTCGGCGATCCGGAAGTTCGCCGGCAGACCGGCGGCCGCATGGTTCTCCCGCAGAAGCTGCAGGCCGACGGAGTGGAACGTGCCGACGGTGACGTCCTCGGCGACCGGCCCGAGTAGCCCGTCGAGTCGGTGCCGCAACTCCTCGGCGGCCCGCCGGGTGAAGGTGATCGCCAGGCAGCGCTCCGGGAAGACGTTCAGCTCCGCGCAGAGGTACGCGATCCGGTGCGTCAGCGTACGGGTCTTGCCGGTGCCCGGACCGGCCACGATCAGCAGCGGCCCACCCGGCGCGGACGCGGCCACTCGCTGCATCGCGTCCAACCGGTCGAGCAGACCGGTGCCGACCTCCTCCATCCCGGACAGCATCGGCTCGAAGGGCTCGTGCGGCGAGGGGGGTGGCGCGATCGGCGGTGCGGGTGGGCTGACCCGCCTCGGCTCCGGCTTGGCCGCCGGACGACGGGCCTTCGGCTTCGGGGTCGGTTCCGCGGTACGGCGCGGCGCCGGCACGGCGGGTACGTCGAAGAGCGTCTCCTGCGCCGCCGCGCCCCCGCCGGGGCGGAGTTCGGTCGGGTCGAAGAGGGTGATGACGCCGTACTCGCCGTCGAAGCCCGACACCCGGCGGACCTCGCCCCGACGAAGCCGGCGGATGCCCTCGGCGAGGAGTTCGCCGCCGACCCGGTCGATCTCCGCGAGCGGCGTCCGGGTGAGGATCTCCAGCTCCGGGCCGAGCGCGGCGATCAGGTCGTTGAGCTTGCCCGCGACCTTCTTGGATCGCGCCCCCACCGTGTTGATCTCGCCGAGGAGTTCGGCCAGTGGCACCAGGTGGGTGACGTCCCGGGCGTGCGCCGGCCGGTGCCCCGCCGGGCGGTCGGCCAACTCCTCCACCCGGTTGAGGACTCCGACGGTCAGCGGCTTGCCGCACTCCGGGCAGCGGCCGCCGGCCGCCCGGGTCTGCTCCGGCGCCCAGTTGACCCCGCAGAGTCGGTGGCCGTCCGCGTGGTACTTCCCCTCTTCCGGGAAGAACTCGATCGTCCCGGCCAGGCCGTCGCCGGTCCGCAGCGCCTCCCGGATGGCGAAGTAGTCGCGGGCGGAGCTGAAGACCGTCGCCTCCCGGGCCAGCGCGGGCGGCGAGTGGGCATCGGAGTTCGACACCAGCTGATAGCGGTCGAGGCTGCCGACCCGCCAGTTCATCTCCGGGTCGGAGGAGAGGCCGGTCTCCACCGCGAAGATGTACTCGGCCAGGTCGGCGTAGCAGTCGGCGATCGCGTCGAAGCCGGACTTGGAGCCGAGGGCGGAGAACCACGGCGTCCAGATGTGCGCCGGTACGAGGTAGCCGTCCGGGCTCGCCGTAAGGGTGATCTCCAGCAGGTCGCGGGAGTCCAGGCCGAGGATCGGCCGTCCGTCCGAGCCGAGGTTGCCGATCCGCCCGAGCGCCGTGTTGAACCGGGCCACCGCCGCCAGGTCCGGTAGGTAGACCAGGTGGTGCACCTTGCGTGTCCGGTCGTCGCGTTTGTAGATCGTGGAGATCTCGACGCTGAGCATGAACCGTACCGGGGTGTGCTCCGCCGCGTCGGCGAGGCGTGGCGGTAGCTGGCGCGTGATCTCCCGCTCGGCCTCCGGAGCGAGTCGGTACAGACCCGGCTCCGCCGGCTGCAGGGTCTCCCGGAGGTGGTCATACCAGGCGGGGTGGGTGAAGTCGCCGGTGCCGAGGACGGCGACGCCCTTACGTCGAGCCCACCAGGCGAGGTTCGGCAGGGTGAGATCACGGCTGCACGCCCGCGAGTACTTCGAGTGGATGTGCAGGTCCGCGACGAAGGATGGGAGGCCACCGGGGGGTGCGGCGTTGATCGGAGGCACGAGGCATCTTGCCACAAAGCCCGCGTCCGACGCTCGCCGCCACGCGCTCACGTGAGCTGCACTATGCCGAAACCGAACGCAGCTCGACGAGGGTGACCTGTGGCTCGGCGCCGACCCGGACCGGGGGCCCCCAGAAGCCGGCTCCGTTGGTCACGTACACCTGGGTGCCGTTGACCTCGCCGAGGCCGGAGACCACCGGCTGCTCGAGCTGCACCAGATAGTTGAAGGGCCTCATCTGCCCACCGTGGGTGTGCCCGGAGAGCTGCAGGTCAACACCGTGTTTGGCGGCCTCGAAGGCCGCGACCGGCTGGTGGGCGAGGAGTACCACCGGTCGGTTCGGGTCCCGATCGCCGAGGGCGGCGGTGTAGTCCGGCGGGCCGGCCACCCCGGTGCCGGCGGCATCGGCGTCGTTGACCCCGGCCAGGTCGAGTGCCCCGCCCCGGACCTTGATCTCCACCCGGTGGTTCTGCAGGACCCGCAGGCCCAGGCGGTCCACCTCCTGCACCCACTCCTCCACGCCGGAGTAGTACTCGTGGTTGCCGGTGACGAAGTAGCTGCCGTGTCGGGACTGCAGGTCGCGTAGCGGCGCTGCCGCCTCGCCCAGCTCGGCGACGGAGCCGTCCACCAGATCGCCGACGATCGCGACGAGGTCGGCGTCCAGCCGGTTGATGGTGGCCACGATCCGTTCGGTGTGCGCCCGCCCGAGCAGCGGGCCGATGTGGATGTCGGAGACGGTGGCGATGCGGAGGCCATCCATGCTCCGGGGCAACCGGGCCAGGCGGACCTGTACCCGGTCCAGCTGAGGTGGCCCGAGGGCGGTGCGCATGCCGTAGCCGGTCAGGCCGGTGGCGGTGAGTCCGGCGAAGATCGCCGCCCCGCGCGCGAGGAGTAACCGGCGGGACGGATCGTGGCCCGGCTGCCCGCCGACGGGCGGGGCGGTGGCCGGCGGCTCGGCCGACCCGCCGGCCGCCACCAGGGCGGGCTCTGGTGCCGGTGCGGTGGGCGTGGCGGCGGCCCTCCGGCGGCGCAGCACCAGCCGGGCGACCGCCATCGGTAGCTCCAGGGCCACCAGCAGGACCAGCAGGTAGAACAGGACCGCGAGCCAGAGGTAGCCCGGCCAGGCGAGCCAGTGCACCCCGGCTCGGGTGCCGACCATCGTGGCTGGGGCGAGCACCGCGAGCACCAGCATGGTGACACCACCGACGCGTCGCGGGAGCCCCGGCCGGGTGGTGTCGCGTACCAGTCGCTTCCAGAGGTAGAGGTGGACCAGGCCGGTGAGGAGGGCCAGAGCGGCGACGAACCCCAGTACCGCGAACACGGTTGTGCCTCCCTCAGCCACCCGCGAAGGGTGGCAGAACGTCGATCGTGGCGCCCGCGGGCAGCGGTGCCCGTCGATCGTGCCAGTTCACCCCGTCAACCAGGAAACTGGCAACGCCCAGTACCGCGCCGAGCCGCTCGCCGTGCCGGTCGGCGATGGCGGTCAGGACCGCGTCCAGCGACCGGCCGGCGGGCAGGTGCTCCTCGGCGCGTCCGGCCGCCGCCCGGGCCCCGGCGAAGTAGCGGATCGTGAGGGTCGCGGTCATCCGGTCGGGTCGGGCGTCGGCCGCCGGCTCCCGTAGGTCGGACATGTCAGCCTCCTATCGCGGACATCGAGCGGTCGGGTTGCAGGAACCCCGGGTCGTCGATGCCGTGGCCAGCCCGTTTACCCCACATCGCGGCCTGCCAGCGGCGCGCGAGCTCGTCGTCGTCGGCCCCGGCGCGGAGCGCTCCGCGCAGGTCGGATTCGGTGGTGGCGAAGAGGCAGTCCCGGACCTGGCCGTCGGTGGTGAGCCGGGTACGGTCGCACTCTCCGCAGAAGGGGCGGGTGACGCTGGCGATCACGCCGACCCGCGCCGGGCCGCCGTTGACCAGCCAGGTCTCGGCTGGTGCCGCCCCCCGGTGGGCGGGGTCCGGTACCAGGGTGTGTTCGGCCCGGAGCAGGGTGAGGATCTCGTCGGCGGTGACCATGGTTGACCGGTCCCAGCCGTGCTGGGCATCCAGCGGCATCTGCTCGATGAAGCGCAGCTCGTAGTGATTGTCGAGGGCGAAGCGCAGCAGCGCGGGCGCCTCGTCCTCGTTGATGTCGCGGATCAGGACTGTATTGATCTTGACTGGGGTCAGCCCGGCCTGGGCCGCGCCGGTCAACCCGGCGAGCACGGCAGCCAGTCGGTCCCGTCGGGTCAGCCGGACAAACCGCTCCCGGTCGAGGGTGTCCAGCGAGACGTTCACCCGGTCCAGGCCGGCGGTGCGCAGGGCCGGCGCCAGCCGGTCCAGCCCGATGCCGTTGGTGGTCAGCGAGATGCGCGGCCGGGGGGCCAGCGCCGCGACCGCCGCGACGATGCCGACCAGGCCGGGTCGGATCAGCGGCTCACCACCGGTGAACCGCACCTCGGTCACCCCGAGCCGCTGCACCGCGATCCGGATCAGCCGGACCACCTCGTCGTCGTCGAGGAGCTGCGGCCCGGCGAGCCAGGGCAGCCCCTCGGCCGGCATGCAGTAGGTGCAACGCAGGTTGCACTTGTCGGTCAGGGAGACGCGCAGGCTTCGGGCGACGCGGCCATGCCGGTCAACGAGGACGCCAGCGGTCGGTCGGGCGGCGCTCACCTCACGACGGTAGCGCGCCGGAGCCGAGTAGGGCGCTCCGGGCGGTGTGACCTACCGCTTCGCGGTAGGACGCACCGAAGAGTGCGGTGTGCACCAGCAGCAGGTGAAGCTGGTGCAGTGGGATCCGCTCCGGCCAGCCATCGGCCAGCGGCCACGCCTCGTCGTAGGCGGCGCGGATCCGGTCCAGGTGCGGTGCGCCACCGAAGAGCGCGAGCTGCGCGAGGTCAGTCTCCCGGTGGCCACCGTGTGCTGCCGGATCGACCAGCCAGGCCCGGTCGTCGCGGCCCCAGAGCAGGTTGCCCGGCCAGAGGTCGCCGTGCAGCCGGGCCGGCGGTTCGTCGCCGCCGAGGATGGCGGCCCGGTCGGCGACCTGCTCGACCAGCTTCCGCTCCGCCGGGCCGAGCGCGCCGTTGTCGACCGACATCCGCAGGTACGGCAGGAGCCGGCGCTCGACGAACCACCGCGACCACGGGCCGTCGTCCCGGGTGTTGTCCGCCGGTAGCGTGCCGATGAAGCCTGGCCAGTCGGCGCCGAAGGCCGGGGCGTCGGCCCGGTGCAGGGCCGCCAGTTCCCGGCCGAACCGCTCGGCCGCCCCCGGGTCGGGCTCGCCGGGCTCGACCCATTCCAGCGCCAGCAGGTTGGGCAGTGCCACGACCACCTCCGGTACGGCGACCGCGTCCGCCTCCCGTAGCCAGCGCAGCCCGGCCGCCTCGCTGGCGAAGAAGTGCCCCGGCTGGTCCCCGGTGGCCGTCTCGGGCCAGGTCTTCGCGAAGATCGAATGCCCGTCGTCAAGGGTGAGCCGGGCGGCGGTGCAGCTACTGCCCCCGGCGACCGGCGTCTCCCGGATCCGCTGGTGGGTCCGGAAGGTCGGCAGGTGCTCCGGGTGGGCCCGCAGGTACGCCAGATCCATGGGTCGGACGGTAGTGGGTCGGGGCAGGCCGAGGGCGGCAGAGGCCGAGAAGTCGCCATGACCAGCGCAACTACCCAACGTAGCTGTGGACAGACCGCGTGTCGTCCACAGGGGCGGACGGCGGTCGGGGGCGGCGTGCAGGCTGCCGGAATGGCCCCGACTGACCTCCCCCGGTTCTCCGTACGCTCCGGCGCGGACCTGATCGCCGCCGTGCCCTACCTGCTCGGGTTTCATCCGGCGGACAGCGTGGTCGTGGTGGGGATGCGTGGTCCACGGGTCACCTTCGCCGCGCGGGCAGACCTTGCGGGCCTGGCCGGTTCCACCGCTGCGACCGGCTCCGTCGGCGCGGTGGGCGGTGCTGCCACTGCGGGCGGTGCTGCCACTCCGGGCGGGCCTGCCGCGGCGGCCCGACATCTGGCGGCAGTGGTCGCACAACAGCCCACCGACCGCGCGACGGTGCTCGGCTACGGGCCCGCGTCCAAGGTCACCCCCGCGGTTGACGCCGTCCGGCAGGCCCTGGCCGAGGTCGGGATCGCGGTGCTCGACGCGCTCCGAGTCACCGATGGCCGCTACTGGTCGTATCTCTGCCCGGAGCCGGAGTGTTGTCCGCCCGACGGGACCAGGTACGACTCGAGCACGAGTCAGGTGGCCGCCGCCGCGGTCCTCGCCGGTCAGGTCGCTCTGCCCGACCGGGCGGCGCTCGTCGCCCAGGTGGCGTCGGTCGAGGGCGACGAGCGAGCTCGGCTGCGGCGGGCCGCGCTGCGGGCGGGGCGGCGCTTCGCCGACCTGGTAGCCCGGGCACCCGGAGCCGACCGGTCCGGCGGGCGGTCGGCTGACCGGTCCGGCGGACGGTCGGTGCGGGCGGCGGGGAGCATCGCGATCCGGGCTGCTCAGCGTCGGCACCGACGGGGCGGACGACTCGACGACGACGAGGTGGCCTGGCTGAGCTGGCTGCTGACCGACCAGACGGTGCGAGACCTGGCCTGGGAGCGAACCGACGGGCGGGACGCCGACATCGCGTTCTGGGCCGACCTGCTCCGCCGCGCCGAGCCGGAGCTGATCGCCGCCCCGGGTTCGCTGCTGGCCTTCGCGGCCTGGCGGGCCGGGGAGGGGGCGCTGGCGGCGGTGGCGTTGGAACGGGTGCTCGCCCTGCACTCCGACTATTCGCTCGCACTGCTGGTGGACGACCTGCTTCGGCGTGGGGTGCCGCCGACCCGGCTGGCCGGGTGGCCAGCCATCGCGCTGCCCGGCGTGGTTCGTCCCCGCCCCCCGCGGGGCAGGCGGGGTGCCCGCTGACCGGCCCGTGGCAGGCTGCTGTTCGTGCAGGTGGGCGCGGGGCCAACCAGGCTCGGCCGGTACCGTAGCCGGGTGCGCAGGTACGCGGCGGTGGTGCTGGCCGGGGGTGCGGCCCGACGGATGGACGGCGTGGACAAGCCAGCCCGGCCGGTCGGTGGCCGCCCGATGCGGGACCGGGTGCTGGCCGCGGTCGCCGACGCCGCACCGCGAATCCTGGTGGGCCCAGCGGCCGGCGCGCCGGCCGACGTGGTGATTACCCGAGAGTCGCCACCGGGCGGGGGGCCGGTCGCCGCTGCCGCGGCCGGGCTGGCCCGGCTACCTGCCGATGTGGACCTCCTCGCCCTCCTCGCCGCCGACCTGCCGCTACTCACGGGGGATGCGGTCCGGGAACTGCTGGGCCAGCTCGACGGCGAGCGGGACGCGGGCCAACCGGCGGCCGGTCCCGGCGGGATTGACGGGGTGTGTTTCGCCGACGACGCCGGGCGGCGGCAGCCGCTCTGCGGGGTGTGGCGGGTCGCCCCGCTGCGGGCCGCGTTCACCCGGCTGGTCAGCCAGCGCCCCCTGGCCGGGGCGTCACTGCGGGCCCTGCTGCATGGGCTGGCCGTACGCGAGGTGCCGTGGCGTGGGGATGGGCCCCCGCCATGGTTCGACTGTGACACCGACGAGGATCTACGTCGGGCAGAGGAGTGGGTGCGATGACTTCGATGGACGACTGGGTGACGGCGGTCTGCGCCGAGCTCGGCCTCGACCCGGCTCGGGTGCCGGTGCCGGCGGTGCTTGACCTGACGCGGGACGTGGCACATCAGGTGTTGCGACCCGGCGCGCCGGTCGCCGCCTACCTGGTGGGGGTCGCGGTGGGCGGGGGCGCGGAGCCCGCCGCCGCCGCGGCCCGGATCCACCAGCTGGTCGCCAACTGGCCGGTCGAGCTGGGTTCCGAGGGCTCCGGCGACACGCTGGGCCGATGACGGTGGTGGGCCCGGAAACCCGAGGGGCCGGGGCCCACCACCGGAGCGGGGCTGATCAGCTGCAGGGAGGCCAGGCCGTCAGCTGTTGGGAAGCCAGGCCACACTCTGACCGGTTGTCGGGTCGGAGGCCCGCAGGCCCGCGTCCGACACCGTCCAGAGGGTGTCGCCGACGAGTAGCGAACGGGTGATGTGCCCGCCAGCCGGGTGGGTCACCTCGCCCTGGTCGGTGAGGGTGTCCCCGGCGACCCGCAACAGACGTAGACCGGCGTTGACCGGGACAGCGAGTAGCCCGGTGCTCGGGTCGTACCGGAAGGCATGCGGGTCGTGCTCGGCGGCGGACCAGGCGTCCGGGCGGTGCCAGCGGTCCAACCGGAGCGGTTGGGCCGGGTCCCGGACATCGAAGAGCGAGACCTGGACCCCCTGGGTGCGTCCGTCGAGGTCGGCCTCCTGCCCGATACCGAGCAGCCGGCCGTCCGCGACCGGGTGCAGGTACGCCGAGTAGCCGGTGATCTTCAGCTCCCCGGTGACCCGGGGGGCGGCGTGGTCGCTCAGGTCGAGCGCGTAGAGCGGGTCGGTCCGCTGGAACGTCACCACGTACGCGGTGGCACCGAGGTAGCGCACCGAATAGATCTGCTCCCCCGGGCCCAGGCCGGTGACCGCACCGGTCTGGGTCAGTACCCCGCCCTGTCGACGCAGCACGTGCACGCCGGACTCCGAGCTGCGCCCGTCCTGGCTCGTGCTGGCGTCCTGGCTCGTGCTGGCGTTTCGGTCCGTGCTGGCGTCCTGGCCCGTGGTGGCGAGCTGGCCCGTGGTGGTGGTGGCGACGCGGAGGTGGCCCTGCCAGTGGGACAGGGCGTACTGGTTGATCAGCCCACCGGGCACGGTGCCGGCGGCGACGTACCGGGGACGACCGGTGGTGGTGTCGAACTGGTAGATGTCGGTGACCGACGGGCCGGCCTGGTCGGGCCGCCGAGCCGGAGTGGACGATGCCGCCAGCTGTCGCTGGCCCGCCAGGTAGAGGCTGTCACCGGTGCTGTAGACGGTGTCCGCGCCGGCGGCCACGCTGACCGGGTCGCCGTCGGTGAGCCGGTCGGCGGTGAGGTCGAAGCTGAGCACGGTCAGCACCGTGGAGCCGGTGCCGGTCTGTGGGCGGCTGAGTCGGTCGCAGCCGACCCGGCCGCTCCCGCGCTCCGCTCCGGCTGTCCACTCGTAGGCTGGTAGCCACGCGTCGATACCCGCGGCGGCGATCGTGGCCCGGTAGGCCGCCCTATGGGCCGCCTCGTCGGCGCTGGTGGGCAACTCCGGGAAGATCAGTTGGGGGTGGGACTCGACCACCAACCGGACCGTGCTCCCGGTCTGTCGGGCGTCCAGGGTGCGACCGTGGATTTCGTACGTGCTGAGCACCCGGGGTGGGCCGCTCAGGTCGACCAGGTGGAGCCGGGTCGCAGGGGGGATCAACCCGGGTGACGCCACGGCACTGCCCTCCCGACCCGGCCTGGCCGCGGGGAGGGTCACCATCGCCCTGGTGAGGACCATCGCGTGATCGCCGAACAGGAGCAGGTCCTGCCCGCCCCAGGGGCGTTGCTTGAGGCCATCGTTGAGGTCCAGCCGCCCGGCGAAGCGGTTGGTGGCGGGGTCGACGACCCGGAGCACGCCCTGGCTGATGGTGACGATCCGCTGCCCGTCGGTCTTGACCAGGTCCGGCTCGTCAACGCCGGGCTCGTACGCATTGGTAGGCGAGAATTCCCCGGCCGGCGTCGACTCCGCCGCTTTGCTGGCGGCGTACGCCGATGTCAACCCGGTCCGTTGCTGGGGCGCGCCGTTGGCGAGCCCCCACGGGCCGACCTGGGCTGCCGTCGCGGCGCGCAGTTCGGCCAGCGCATCGGCGCAGGAGTCGAAGGAGACCAACCGCAGTGGTGACTCGGGTTCGGCCGGTGGCGTCGTCGGCGCCGGTGACCGGGTCGCGGCGACGCTGCCCGCGAGCAGGAGGAGCGCGAGCAAGGTACCCGCGACAAGAGTGGGACGGCGTGATGTCATGCCCCTCCGACGCCGCCGGTCGGCCCGCGGTTCCCGTACGGCGCGCTGTCGTGCGCCGCGGCAGCAGCGGGGGATTACCCCTGCCGATGCGGCGGTGGTGGGTCCCGGGATGGCTGGGAGCAGCAGTGACGGTGATCAGTCGGGGGATGGGCCGACGCCGGGGGACTCGACGAGCCGGGAGAGCACGATGGTGCTGCGGGTGGAGGTCACAAAGGACTCCGCTCGCAGGCGTTCCAGTGCGGCCTCGAGGTGGGCGATGTCGGCGGCGCGCAGGTGGACGAGGGCGTCCGCCTCGCCCGAGACGGTGTAGGCGCCGACGACCTCGGGGTGTCGACGGGCGGCGACACCGATCTGCGGTGGCGTGGTTCGACCGGCGCAGAACAGTTCGACGAAGGCCTCGGTGGTCCAGCCGACCGCGGCCGGGTCAACGACGGCGGTAAATCCGCGGATGACTCCGGTCGCGCGAAGCCGATCGACGCGCCGTTTCACGGCCGGGGCGGAGAGGGAAACCCGCTGTCCGATGTCGGCGTACGACGCACGGGCATCGGCGACCAGCAGCGCAATGATTCGCTGATCTACTGCGTCAATCTGCAAGGTTCTGCCTCCTGAAAGCAATATTTGTGGCTGTTACCGTTGTTCGACGGTACCTACCTTGGTAATCGTGAACCAGCAGCGAGTGCCGCGAAAGCGGACATATCTCATGTGCTCGCCGGAGCATTTCGCGGTTGAGTACGCGATCAACCCGTGGATGGACGTCACCACCGCGGTTGACGTGGAGTTGGCGGTCAAGCAGTGGGACCGGCTGCGCGAGACGCTGGTCGGGCTCGGCCACGACGTGCACCTGCTCACCCCCACGCCGGGGCTACCCGACATGGTCTACGCGGCCAACGGCGCCCTCGTCGTCGATGGCACCGTCTACGGCGCGCGGTTCAAGCATGCGCAGCGCAGCGCCGAGGCCGCGGCCCACCGCGCCTTCTACCAGTCACACGGTTGGCACTTCATTGCCCCGACCGTTACCAACGAGGGTGAGGGTGACTTCGCGTACCTGCCGGCGGCGCATGGTGGCCTCGTCCTGGCCGGCTACGGCTTTCGGACCGAACCCGCCGCCCACGCCGAGGCGCAGGAGGCGCTGGGCCGGCCGGTGGTCTCGGTGCGGTTGGTCGACCCTCGCTTCTACCACCTGGACGTGGCGCTGGCCTCGATCGACGACGGCAACATCGCCTACTACCCGGGTGCCTTCTCCACCACCAGCCAGAAGGTTCTGGCGCAGCTCTTTCCCGCGGCCGTGGTCGCCGATGACGCCGACGCCCTCGCGTTCGGTCTGAACCTGGTCAGCGACGGACACAACGTCGTCCTGAACAGCGAGGCGACCGGCCTCGCCGACAAGCTGGCAGCCGCCGGTTACCAGCCGGTGCCGGTGGCGCTGGCCGAGTTACGCAAGGGCGGCGGCAGCGTGAAGTGTTGCATCGCTGAACTGCGCCGCTAACGCTCGCCGCCGAGCGGCCCCGCGTCGGCAGGTGGCCACGGGGGCGGATCCGCGCCGCCCCCGTTCAGCCGAGCGTGGCCACGGGGGCGGGTCCGGGCCGCCCCCGGTCAGCCGAGCGTGGCCAGCTCGGTCAGGAGCACGTTGGAGAGGAGCTGGCCGTCGAGCTGGACCTCCCGGAGGTACCACCGCTGCTGCGGGGTGCGCGACTGGTTGAACTGCCACACGCCGCGAGGGCTGTCAATTCGGCCGATCTTGCCGAGCGCGAGGTTCACCTCCGACGGGGTGGGTGACTCGCCAGCACGCCGGATCGCCTGGTTGAGGACGTGCGCCGCGTCGTACGACGCCGTCGCGTACGCCGTCGGGGAGGTGCCATGCTTCTTGCGGTACGCGGAGGCGAAGAGCCGGTTGGCCGCGTTGTTGACGTCGGGCGAGTAGTTCAGGGTGGTCTGGATGCCGAGAACATCCGCCTTGTTCTTGAAGCTCGCCAGGACGTTGCCCTCGGTCAGGAAGCCCGGGGCGTAGACGGGGCCGGTGTACCCCGCCGCGCGGAGCTGCTTGAGGAACTCCACGGCAGCGGCGCCGGCGAAGAAGCAGAGGACGCCGTCCGAAGCGCGCGTGAGCGCCGTGGCGATATCCCGCTGGTAGGCGTTCTTGCCCGGGACGCCGGAGAAATCCTCCGTCCAGGTAACAGGAGCTCCGATCCGGGGATCGGACTGCCCGAATTCCTCCTGGAAGCCCCGGAGTACGTCCTTGCTGGCTGAAGAGTCCGGCATGATGATCGCCAGCCGTGCCGATGGGTCGAGCGCCTCCTGCAGGTAGCGTCCGAGGGCCCGACCGGCCTCGTCCAGCACGTATGACGTGCGCCAGATGTAGACGACGCTCTGCAGACTGCTGGGGGAGGCGTTGGAACCGACCAGCGGCACCTGGGCCTGCTCCACGGTGTCCCGGATGCCGAGCATGACGGTCGAGCTGACCACGCCGGTGAGGGCCAGCACTCCCTGGTTGAGCAACTTCTCCACCGCGGCCTGGCCGGATTTCGCGTCGTTGCCCTCATCGACGGCGACCAGCTCGGTCGGGTGCCCGCCGAGCTGTTCCTCGTTGAGATCCAGGAAGAGCTGGAAGCCGTTGGCCACCTCGACTCCGACATCGGTGAGGTCACCGGTCTGCGGAATGAGCATGCCGATCTTGATGGGGCTCAGCGGAGCGTCGGACGCACTGCGGCCGGCGCATCCTGCCCCGAGTCCGGCCGTGCCCAGCGCTGCCAACAGCTGTAGGGCGCGCCTGCGGTTCACCTGTGTCACCGGTCCCTCTCCAGAAAATCTTGGCCGGGCGTATCCGGCCCATCCGGCGTTTTACCCCGCTCGGACACGCTGCGTCAACTCGGCACTAGGTTTTGGTGAGGGAACGTAATGCGAGGACGACCTCTGGCCAAGCCGGTGATTCTGGGTCGATGAGGCCGAAATGTTCGCACTTGGCTAGCTCCAGTAGCTGGACGTTGCCGCCAGCGGCGTGCCCGGCGGTAACGAACTCACGGCTCATCGTCACCGGCACCTGTTCGTCGAGGGTGCCATGCATAACTACTGTCCGTGATGTGGGTGGCGGCAGCGAACGCGGATCGCAGGCGGCGTAGCGGTCCGGCACCTCAGTGGGGTCGCCGCCGAGCAGTGCGGCCACCGCACCCGTGTCCAGGTCCAGCCGGTATGCCTCGGCCAGGTTCGCCACCGGGGCCAGGGCGAGGATCCCGCCGACGACGGCGGGCCGGGTGGCGGCGGCGTAGAGTGCCAGCTGCCCGCCGGCCGAGTGACCGATGAGGATCGGCGGGCCGGCCGCCACCGCGCCGGGGAACGCCTCAGCCGTCAGCCGGGGCAGCTCGGACACCCCGGTCAGGACGTCGGCCATGGTTCTCGGCCAGCCACCGCCGGGTTGCCCGGTCCGGCGGTACTCGACCTGCGCCACCGGGTAGCCGAGCCCGGCCAGCGCGGTCGCCAGCGGCGCGGTGTGCCGGCGGTCGTACTCAGCTCGCCAGAAGCCGCCGTGCACGACGATCACCAGCCGCTCGGGCGGCCCGGCACCGGTTGGTCGGCGCAGATCCGCGACCTGGTCCGGATGAGGGCCGTAGGCGACCGTGACGTCCGGGGCCGGCGCGGGACGGGTGAGCACGGCACGCGGGTCACTGGACATGCCGGTGACGGTAGCGGGTTGCCCCGATCGGCGCTGATCGTTGCTCCCGGAGGGCGCCGCCGACGGCGGCTGGGGAAAGATGGGTGCCATGACCGAAGCGCAGTCCGCAGGACAGAACGACGTGCAGGACCAGGCTGACGAGCAGGGCCAGGACGATGCTGCCCGGTCCGGCACCGTGGTGGTGGTGGGACCGGACGGCCGTCCGGTGGGCACGGTGCAGACCGACGACAGCCAGGAGGACCCGGCCCGACTGGTCGAGCAGCCGGCCAAGGTGATGCGGATTGGCAGCATGATCAAGCAGCTGTTGGAGGAGGTCAAGGCCGCCCCGCTCGACGACGCCAGCCGGCACCGGATGCGGGAGATCCACGAGCGCTCCATCGTCGAGCTCAAGGAGGGGCTCGCCGTCGAGCTGCGGGAGGAGCTGGAGCGTCTCGCCCTGCCCTTCACCGAGGAGAAGGCGCCCAGCGAGAGCGAGTTGCGGATCGCCCACGCGCAGCTCGTTGGCTGGCTGGAAGGGCTCTTCCACGGCATCCAGGCGGCCTTGGTCGCCCAACAGATGGCGGCCCGGGTGCAGCTGGAGCAGATGCGCTCCGGCCGGCAGGCCCTCCCCAGCGGGCCGGGCGGAATCGCCCCCGGAATGCCCGGGATGGGGCAGCCGGCGGGCGGTGAGGGGCACAGCACCGGTCAGTACCTCTGATCGGTGCGGCCCGGGCCGGTGTCAGCGGGTCAGTAGCCGGTCAAGGTAGACGGCGACTCCGTCGTCGTCGTTTCGGAGAGTGGCTTCGTCGGCGGCGGCGTGCACCGCCGGGTGCGCGTTCGCCACCGCCACCCGGGCCCACCCCGCCCAGGAGAACATCGGTAGGTCGTTCGGCTGGTCGCCGAAGACCAGAACCTCCGCCGGGTCCACGCCGAGCCGTTCGGCGACCACCTGGAGCCCGGTCGCCTTGTCCACACCGGGCGGGCAGATCTCGATGAAGCCCAGGCCAGCCTGGGTAAGCGCGGCGGTGTGCGGTGGGATGATTCGCTCGGCCGCCGTCAACAGCTCGTCGGTGTGGTGGTCGGCGGTCCGGGCGAAGGCCTTGATCACGTTGCCGGAGAGGCACTCGGCGCGGCTGCGCGCCTCAAACAGTTCCGGGTACGGCCAACTCGCGTGGTAGTCCCCCCAGAGCGGTGCGTTGGGTTCGTCGGACGACTCCACCATGACGGTCAGCGGGCCGACCGCTGTCTCCAGCTCGGTCAGCAACTCCGCCAGCACCGCACCGGAGAGCCACTCGTCGCGGAGCACCAACGGCCCGTCCGGGTCGCTCTGGTCCACCACCCGGCCACCGTTGGCCATCACCAGGAAGTCGGCGGCGCGGATGTCGTTGCGGGTCAGCTCGGTCAGCCGCGGTCCGCGACCGGTCGCGCCGACCATCGGGATGCCGGCGGCGCGCATCCGGTCGAGTACCCCGTGCGTGTACGCGGAGACGGTGTTGTCGCTGCGGACCAGCGTCCCGTCCAGATCAGTGGCGATCAACTTGGGTAATCCCGGGCGGACCATGGCTCCTCCTTCGCCCGCCACCGTCGCGGCCAGTCGTCACGGTTGTGTGACCCGGCGTTACGGCGGGCAGCAACCGTACCTCGCGGAGGCGGCCCCAACCATGGCCAACCGGCGAATCCGGTGCCAACGGGTGGCGGGGCGGCAGGCGGGGACCAGTGGTCGGGTAGGCCCGTGGTGCGGGCGGTGCCCGGTGGCACAGCTCGATCAATCCGGGCGGACAAACGGGGCAGTCGGGCGGACGGTGAGGTCGGCGGGGGGCGGCAGGTCGTCCGCTGCGGCGCGGCGGGGACGCGGTCGTCGGGCCTCCAGTGCTGCCGCACCGTCCTCCAGCGCTGCCGCACCGTCCTCCAGCGCTGCCGCACCGTCCTCCAGCGCTGCCGCACCGTCCTCCGGCCTCGCCGCACCGGCCTGCGGCTCGGACCTGTCGGCGGCCGGGGCGAGCAGCACGGCAGCCCCGAGTAGTGCGCAGGTCAGTAGGGCGGCGACCATCCCCCGCCCGTATTCGACGAAACCCTCCTGGCCGGGGAAGTAGCCGGCGGCGATTCCGTCCTGGTTGTCGATCGTGGTCATCCCGGCGACCAGCACCGCCAGCAGAGCAGCCGCCAGGGCCAGGCCGGCGATGCGGGCGTTCGGCCGACTGGCTCCGGTGCCATACAGGGCGAGGGCGACCGCCACCGCCAGACCGAGGATGCCGACCAGGTAGACGAGGCCGAGACCACCCGTCCGGTCAACCGTCTCCCGGATCTGGAGCGCACCGCCGTCGGGACTGATAGGGGGAAAGTGCCGCACCACCCACGTCTGCGTCAACGAGGCCAGCCCGGCGACGGCCCCGAGCCCGGCGAGAACGAGGGGCAGGCCTCGGTTACGGAGGAGCTGGGTGACCGAGCGCCGGTGGCCCGGTGATCGAGGACCGTCCCCGCCCCACTGCCCGCCGACGATCTCATCGGAGCGGTCTTCCTGCCGGGGGATGGGTTGCTTCGGATCCATCGGAGGCCCTTCCTATCGATGAGATTGATCCGCATCATGGCACAACCAGTCAGCGGCGGGCCGGACCGAATCGCCTCCCCCGCCGGCTGCCCGCCTCCCCCGCCGGCTCCCCGCCGGGGCGGGGCTTCCCGGCAGAACCTCGGGTACCGGCAGAATGGGGCGGTGGCCATGGAGATGAACCGGGAGCGGTTCGAGGAGCTGGTCGGCGACGCGCTCGACGAGGTACCCGAGGAGTTGCTCAGGCTGATGAGCAACGTGGTCATCCTGGTCGAGGACGCCCCACCCCCCGGCGAGGAGCTACTCGGCCTGTACGAGGGGCACGCCCTGACCGACCGCGGCTGGGACTACTCGGGCGTGCTGCCCGACCGCATCCTGATCTACCGCAACCCGATCCTGCGCATCTGCGACACCGAGGAGGACGTGGTGGAGGAGGTGGCGGTCACCGTCGTGCACGAGATCGCCCACCACTTCGGCATCGACGACGAGCGCCTGCACGAGTTGGGCTGGGGTTGAGCCGTCGGGTCGCCCGGAACAGGGTCGGCCACGGCCCGGCGCCGGGCGGGGGTGGCCAGGAAACTGGGCGACCGGTCTCAGCCGAGATCCCCGCTACGCAGCCGGGCCAGCCAGGCGGCGGCGTCGACATAGTCGGCGTCCACGGGCCCCGCTGAGGCGGGCCGTTCACCTCCGCCGCCGGTCCAGCGGTGCCGGGGGTACGACCCGAGGAAGCGCACCTGGGCGCAGACCCGACGTAGTCCCTGTAGTGCCTCGCCGAGCCGGGCATCGGCCAGATGACCGGTGCAGTCCAGGAAGAACACGTACCGGCCGAGTGCCTCGCCGGTCGGCCGGGACTCGATCCGGCTCAGGTTGACTCCGCGCACGGCCAGCTCCATCAGCACGGAGAGCAGCGCGCCCACCCGGTCGTGGGCGATGTAGACCGCCAGCGACGTCACGTCGTCACCGGTGGGCGGCGGGGGCGGCCCCGGCCGCGAGAAGAGCGCGAATCGGGTCACCGCGTCCGGGTGGTCGGCGATCTTGTCGGCCAGTACCGCGAGCCGGTGCCGGGCCGCGCCGATCGGAGCGCAGATCGCCGCGTCGACGTCGCCAGCGGCGGCCCCCACCGCCGCCGCACCGTTGGAGAGCACGTCAACCACCGTCGCGTCGGGCAGGTGAGCGTGCAGCCATGCCCGGCACTGGGTGGACGCCTGGGGATGGGCGGCCACGCTGTGCACCGTACCGAGATGCCCGCCGGTACGGGTGGCGAGCACGAACTGCACCGGCAGGATCACCTCCCGTGTGATCACCAATGGCTCGCCCTCGGCCAACTCGTCCAGCGTCACCCCGACCGCGCCGCCGATGGAGTTCTCCAGTGGCACCAGCGCCGCATCCGCGGCACCGACACGTACGCTCTCCAGCGCCTCGCCGACGCTGCGGGCGGGCGTCCGGTTGGCCCGCTCGGCGGCGGGGACGGTCCGCAGCGCCTGCTCGGCGAAGGTGCCCTCGGGCCCGAGGTAGACAAAGCGGGTCGGTGGTGTTCCCGGCATGGGCGACAGCCTACGTACCCGAGCTGGCGTCGCAGGCCAGGGTCCGGATGCCGGTCGGGGAGGTGACGCGTACCTCCGCTGTGCAGACATCGGTGCCGGCGGTGACCAGGCGTGGCGCGGTGCCGGAACCCCGGCTGACGACCTGGAGCGGTTCGTAGCCGGTGACGGTGAGGACGGTGTAGTGCCAGTCGTCGGCGCAGAGCGGCCCGGTCAGCACCCGTACCTGGGCGTCGGCGGGGAGCAGGTCCTGCCCGCGTACCAGGTCGGTCACCTGCTGGCTGGACGGGCCGGCGGGGCACCGGACGGCGACCGGCGTGCTGCTGGCCGTCGGGGTGGACGCCCCGGTCGGCGACGGTGCCGCAGGGGTGGTCGCGGCGTCGGTCGGGCTGGGCGAGGCGGACCGGGCTGACTGGCTCGGCTGGGCGTCCCGCAGCTCGGGCGGGGTGCCGCAGCCCGAGGTGAGCAGCACCGCCAGGAGCGCCACCGGCCCGACCACGGGCGCGGCCGGGGTCTGCGACTGGCCACGCCGGGCCGGTGGTCCGGTCCGGGACCGGTGGGTGGGCGGAGCGGGAGCAGCGGGGCGGGGTCCGGACGGCACGGACGATCCTCAAATCGACATGAATAAGTGCAGGCGGATGGGAAACCCATCGTAGGAGGGTCCGCTGGTCTGGTGAAGCCTCAACCGGGCCGCTTCTCGACCGAAGCCGACGCCGACACAGCCCTGGCTAGGTACGGACCCGGTGCCCAGCTCGCTCGAGCGCGGTGACGGCCTGATCGAGGCGGACCGCCGGGACCAGCAGGTAGTCGGTGTCGTGGGTGGAGAAGGCGACCACGGAGACGCGGGCCTCGGCCAGCGGGTCGATGAGAGCGGCCAAGCCGGTGGAGAGCGCGAGGTCAGAGGGGCCGACCAGGCGTAGGCAGCGCCAGGTGGTCTCGGTCTGTGCCGGTGCGCGCGCTGCGGGGCAGATCACCGACACGCCGTCGGTGGTCCAGCTCACCGTGACCACGTCAGCGTCGCTCAGCCCGCCCGCAAGGCCGGGCGGCAGGGCAGAGCCGGCTGCCAGACGGCAGACAGCGTAATCACCCGGCAGCAGAGCGATATCCAGCATGAGGGCACCTTACGGCCTCGGACGGCTCCTACCCAGCACACTGCATGCGGCGCATGCCACATGCAGTGTGCTGGGTCAGACCTCGGAGAAGAATGTGAGGGAGCCCACGACCGCACCGGCGTGGTGAACCGGGGTGGAGATGGCGTCAACGGTGGCTGCCGGTGCGCCCGCCGACACCCCTTTGATCCGGAGCAGCCCGCGGGCCAGGCGGCCGGAGGTGATGGCAAGGAGCGGTGGGATCTTGTCGAGTTCCGGCTCGGTCAGCTCGCCCCGGTTGGCGGTGAAGTCGAGTAGCCGCAGGCTACCGTCGAGTAGTGGATGCCCGATCACGTCCAGACAGTCATCGAGAAAAAGCAGGTGAGACCCGGTGGCGGAGACGGCGACCACCCGAGTGTCGGCAGCGATGAGCAGGCAGGGCTCGTCTGCCTGGGAGACGGCTACCGACCAGGAGGTGACGTTGTCGTACTCCTGCTCTGGCGGTGCCACTACCGTCGGCACGCGGACTTCTGAGAGCGAGAGTTCGACGTGGGCCACCGCACCTCCTACGTAAACCGAGACGGTCTGTCCACGCTAGCGTGACCCAACGCATTTTCGCTGACCGCGCCGGCAACCGTCAGCTCACTGTTGGTGATGTGGACCGTGACCCACCGACGGTACCGTTGGTGCCCCGGCTTGT
This sequence comes from Salinispora sp. H7-4, assembly GCF_013416675.1. Classification (NCBI taxonomy): domain Bacteria; kingdom Bacillati; phylum Actinomycetota; class Actinomycetes; order Micromonosporales; family Micromonosporaceae; genus Salinispora; species Salinispora sp. H7-4. The sequence continues at coordinate 153,934 of NZ_JABZED010000006.1, read as the reverse complement.
CAGCTGCCGTCGCCATACCACCGGTAGTCGGCCGCCGGGCGGTGGCTGCCGTTGCGCCAGGTGCCCGGGTGCTGCGCGACCCGGGACAGCTTGGCCGCGGTTTCCGGGCTGATGCGGTTCCCGGCGGCGACGAGGAGCCGGTCCAGTTCCCGGTGGGTGGCCATCAGACAGTCCTCCGGGAGGCCGTACACGCTGATGACGCCGGAGCCGACGAACGTCAGCACCGGCGTCACCGGGATTGGTAGCCCGACCGCGTTGCTGAGGGCCCTGCTCGCCCGCTTGGCATCCTTGCGGGCCTCCGTCACGTAGGCCGGGCGCTTGCCGTTGATCTGCACGACCTCCCCGGCCACCAGCACTCGGGCCCGACCATGATCAACGATCGTGACCGCGTAGAGCCCGCTCGGGCCGATCACGAGGAAGCCGGCGCGTTCGTCCTCGGCGGCGTCGCGGAGCAGATCGAGCGAGTCGGTACGCGGCCATTCGATCACCTGCCAGGCCGGACCGAGTTGGTCGAGTCGACCCAGTGCCCGTGCTCCGGCTGCCTCCAGCCGCCGTGCTCCCCGCTCGGCCCGTCGGCGGCGGGCCCACTCGAGGGGAGAGGAGCGGGGTGGGGCGAGCGTGCCCGGGCTCTCCACCCGGGGGTGCGGCACCGCCATGGGCGGCAACGCCTGGGCGGAGGTTGCGGTTCGGCGAGCAGGGTAGACAGTCATCGCGACCTCCGGCAAAAGGTCCCTCGAAGTTATGTCCCCGCTACCCTACGTCGCTACTCCCCGGAGGGGGCAAGTTGGAGCGCCGGAGTGAGTGCGGATGAATGCCGTGTTCATCCATCGTTGTTTGCCGGATACCGAGAACTCAGGCTCTAGGCTGCGATGGTGAGCCACTACGTGGACAGTGAGGTTGGCCACCTGGGTACGGTCCTGCTGCACCGCCCCGGGCCCGAGCTTGCCCGGCTCACCCCCCGCAACAGTGGTTCGCTGCTCTTCGACGCCATCCCCTGGGTCAGCCGCGCGCAGGAGGAGCACGACGCGTTCGCCGCCGTGCTGCGCGAGCGCGGCGTGGAGGTGCTGCACCTGGCAGAGCTGCTCACCGAGACCCTCGCCGGCGACGATGCGCGAGCCGAGCTGACCGAGCAGGTGCTGCGCTCGCCCCGGCTCGGCGACCAGCTACGCGCCCGGGTTGCCGCCCACCTCGCCTACCTCGACCCGGCCACGTTGGCCGGTGTCCTCATCGCCGGTCTGGCCCACGAGGAACTGCGGATCAGCCGGGAGCGCCCCGGGGGCCTGGTCTACCAGCTGATGGACCGGCATGACTTCGTCATCGACCCGCTGCCAAACCTGCTCTTCACCCGCGACTCCTCGGTCTGGATCGGCGGTCGGGCCGCCGTCACCAGCCTGGCCATGCCCGCCCGTCGGCGGGAGAGCACGCTGACTGACATCATCTACCGCCACCATCCACGTTTCGCCGGCACCGAGTTCGCGTACCAGCCGGGGATGGAGCATCTGGAGGGTGGGGACGTGCTGCTGCTCGCCCCCGGAGTGCTGGCGGTCGGGGTAGGCGAGCGGACCACGCCAGCGGGTGCCGAGCGTCTTTCCCGCCAGGTCTTCGCCGCGGAGCTGGCCCACACCATCCTGGTCGTACCGATCGCCCAGGAACGGGCCACCATGCATCTCGACACCGTCTGCACGATGGTGGACACCGATGCGGTACTGATGTACCCGAACATCGCCAGCACGCTCGTCGCGTACACGGTGATCGCCGGGACCGGCGGCGACGATCCGCGGGTGGCAGGACCGGCGCCGTTCCTGCGGGCCGCCGCGGACGCGATGAACCTGGACCAGCTACGGGTGATCGACACTGGCCTGGACCCGGTGACCGCCGAGCGGGAACAGTGGGACGACGGCAACAACACCCTCGCCCTGGCGCCCCGGCTCTGCGTCAGCTACGAGCGGAACACGGAGACCAACGCGCAGCTTGAGCGAGCCGGCATCGAGGTCGTCCCGATCGCCGGCTCGGAGCTGGGCTCCGGGCGGGGCGGCCCCCGATGCATGTCCTGCCCGCTACTCCGCGCCCCCCTCGGCCGGGAAGATTGAGCCGGCCGCTCACCCCCCCGCTGCCCGTTCACCTCCACCGGCCGCTCACCTCCGCCGGCCGCGCGGACTCAGCGGAGGGCGAGCTGGCGGCCGAGGAGCCCGTGCCGGGCCCGCCGGGCCGCCGCATCCAGGGGGGCGGCGGCTGCCAGAGCCGCCGCGTAGCGTTCGGCGAACTCGGCCACCGGCTGCTCCCAGTGGCTGGCCGGGGTCTCCTCCGGGAGGTCCCAGACCGGCACGAGGCGGCCGTGCGCGCGGAACATTCCGGCGAACTTCGTCTCCGCGCCCAGAGTCAGGGTGCCGGCCACGCCGAGGCGGGCCAGCGCGTCCAGGGCGACGTCCTCGTCCTCGGGGAGCACCCACCGGACGTGTGCCTTCTCCGGGACCTGGCACCAGTAGGCGGCGCGGGCCGCGGTGAGCCGCACGGTCGGGTAGATCGCGGCGTCGGCCCGCTCCAGCGACGCCTGCACGGTCGGGTCGTCGGCCGAGTCCGGGTCGAGCCAGAACTGGAAGCTCTGGTGCAGGGTGATCTCCAGTGGAGCGTCCACCAGCACGTCCGGCAGCCGGGGCCCCGGGCCGGGCAGCGGCGGCACGCTGACCTGGCGGCCCGGCTCGGTACGCAGCGCGCAGAGCAACGCCTCGGCCAGGTCCCGGGAGACGTCACCGGACTGCTGATGCCGCTGGAGGCCGAGCAGGACCCGGCCGGTTGGCTGCACCATCGCCGGTGCCGCCGCCGGCAGGACGGTGGCCAGCAGGACCTCCCGCTCGCCGAACTCGGTCACCAGGTCGGGGGCGAGGCGCAGTGGTGCCGTTGCGGCCGGCACGAGCTCGCGTAGGGCGATCCACTCCGGCTCATCGGTCAGGCCCTCGAAGGGGCGGGGCACGAAGATATCCCGCACCTTCTCCCGTTTCCCGGTGGTGTCCGCGGCCCGCTGGCTCTTTCGACGCTTGCTCACGGTCGGACAGCCTAGAGGGCCGCGCGGGCTGACGGGGGCGGGACCCGCCCGGCCCCGCCGGTCAGGCGATCACCAGATCCGGCCCGCCGAAAGCGTTGCTGTCGACCGGCTCGGCCTGCTGTCCGGCCGGACCGGCCTGCTCTCCGACCGGCTCGGCCGGACTTCCGGCCGGCTCGAACTCAGCCCAGACGCTCTGCCCGTGGCCATCCCGGTCAACGCCCCAGCGGCTGGACAGTCCGGCGACGATGTGCAGACCACGGCCATCGGGTGCGTCGGGATCGATGGCCCGGATCCGCGGCTCGACGGGGGCGCCACCGTCAGTCACCCGCAACCAGATCCGTGGGCCCATCGGGGTGGGGCGCAGCCGCCAACCCACCCGGATCACCCCGCCTGGCAGTGGGTCGGCGTGCCGTACGGCGTTGCCCACCAACTCCGCGAGGACCGCCACGAGATCCGCGAGCAGCGCTGACGGTACGGCGGCGCCCAACTCGCCGGCGAGCCAGTGCCGCGCCTGCCGGGCTCCCACCCCGTCGTGGGGAACCACCACGCACCACGTCCGTTCGGGACTCTCCGTCAACACCGTTGCCCTTCACCCCCACCGCCCCGGGTCACCCATGGGGTAGCCGTACCTCTGCGACCGTACCGCCGCCGGCCTTCGGCCGGAGGTATACCCGTCCATTCTGTTGCTCCACGATCCGGCGGACGAGAAAGAGGCCGAGCCCGGCTCCGGGGCGGCGATGGCGATCGCCGGAATCGCCCTGCCAGTACTGGTCGAACGCCCGCTCCACATGCTCCGGACGGATACCGATGCCCTGGTCGGTGACGTGGACGGAGACGGTCTGTCCGTCGGTACCAGCGGTGACCGTGATCGGGCTGGTGGGGGGTGAGTACTTGCCGGCGTTCGTACACAGCTCAGTGAGGACCGTCGCCAGACTGGCCCGGTGACCGAGCACCCAGGGCAGGCCGACCGGCGCGGTGAGGGTGATCCGGCGCCGCAGCTCGGCGGGGAGTTCGGTCACCGCCGCCCGCAGGGCGTCGCCCAGGTCGTACGGGGCGGGCGGTGTTCCACCGGAACCCGCCTCCGCGGTGGAGGAGAGGAGCCGGTCGACGAGGCGGGCCAGTTCGTTGGCGCGCTGCCCGATCTTCTGGGCGGCCAGCTGCCGGTCGGCGTCACTCAGCGCCTCCCAGTGATCGGTGAGGGTGTCCGCGTACCCCTTGATGACAGTCACCGGGGTGCGCAGCTCGTGGCTGGTCACCGCGACGAAGAGGTCGTGGTCGGCGATGCTCTGCTGCTGGTCGGTGATATCGCGGAAGGTGACCACGCGGAGCGTTCCGGGCCCCGGCAGCTCTTCCGAGGTGACCCGCAGCCAGCGGCCGTCCGGCAGTCGGTGGTCGAGTGCCTGCCCCGGCGCGGGAAGGGGGAACGGCACGGGCCGGCTGAGGACGTCGGCGACCGCGTGGCCGGTGAGCTGGGCGGCGGCGGGGTTCCAGAGTCGGACGTGGGCCTCGCGGTCCACCACCGCCAGGCCATCGGCGAGCGCGGCCACGATCGGTCCGTCAACGTGCACCGGCAGGCCGCGCTGGTCGCCGTAGAGGTGGGCGATGCAGGAGGCGACGTAGGCGATGACGCACTGGTGGTCCGGGTCTGGTTGGTCCTCGCCGGCGGGGTAGAGGGCGTGCAGGCTGCCCACGGTGTGCCCGCTGATCTCGGCGCGGGACACCACCATCTGGGAGCTGGCCGGGCCGGTGAGGCTCGTCCCGAGCCGGCCGCGGAGGCGGTCCGTGTCGAGCTGGTGGACCCGGGGTCCGGAGAGCAGGCAGCGGGCGTCCGGATCGTCCGCCGGCAGGTGCTGGTCGAGGGTCCACTCGGTGGTGCCGGTGGCGGCGATCACCCGCCCACCGGTGGAGGTGAACTCGACAAAGGCCATCCCGGCGGCACCCAGCGCCTGCTGGACCACCCGGAGGAGCTGGTTGAGTGCCGGCACACCGGCCTCGCCGGCGTTGATCATTTCGATCACCGCGGTGTGGCCGTTGATCAGAGCAGAGAAGTCCGTGCGTCTCGGCATGCCCCGAGTGTGCACGGCCGACCGGATCCGGGACAGGCCCGTTGGTCCCGCGCTCAGCCGCGGAGCCGGGTGAGCGTGGGGGCCGGCCGATCGGTGATGATGCCGTCCACCCCGGCGTCCAGCACCAGCTCCAGGTCGCGGGGTTTGTTGACGGTCCAGACGTACACCTGGTTGCCGGCTGCCTGCAGCGTGGGGATCAGGGCGGGGTGGGAACGCATCAGCGCGAGGCCGGGACCGGCGATCTGGATGCCGAACGGCAACCGGCCCAGCCGAAACCCGCGCGGCAACATGTCCAACAGCAGCACGGCGGGCAGCGCGGGGGCCAGCGCACGGAGTCGCCGCACCGCCAGCAGGGAGAACGACATGACGGTGACCTGGAGCGGGTGGTCGGGCCTCGGCACGGTCAGCCCGTGCTGTTCGAGCAGTGCGACCAGCCGGCGCTCGACGTGTCGCCCGTACCGGGACGGGTGTTTGGTCTCGATGAGCAGCCGGACCGGCCGGCCGGCGGCGCGGGTCGCTTCCAGGAGTCGGTCCAGGGTGAGCAGCCGCAGGTACGACTCGTCCAGCACCTCGTCGCCGTTGGCTCGTGCGGGTCCGGGATGCCAGGACCCGAAGTCGAGCCCCTCCAACTCGGCGAGCGTGCGGGTGCTGACCGGGCCGTGCCCGTTGCTGGTGCGGTCCAGGCGACGGTCGTGTACGCAGACGAGGTGCCCGTCGCGGGTCAGCCGAACATCGCACTCCAACCCGTCGGCGCCTTCGTCGAGGGCGCGAAGGTACGCGGCCAGCGTGTGCTCCGGGAGGTCATACGACGAGCCGCGGTGGGCGAAGACCAGCGGGTGGGCCATGACGTGCGCCTACAGGACTCGGCCTGGCTGTCCGTCGCCGCCGACCACCGGCCGACCGGTGGCGGCCCACTCACCCATCCCGCCCTCGACGTTGCGCACCTGCTCCCAGCCGTTGCCCAGGAGGTAGGTGACGACCCGCGCGGAGCGCCCGCCGGATCGGCAGATGACAGCCACCTCGCGGTTGTCGGGCACTTCGGACAGCCGGGCGGGGAGTTGGGTCATCGGTAGGTGATGGGCGCCGGGTGCGTGGCCGGCGAGCCACTCGTCGTCCTCGCGGACATCGAGCAGGTACGCATCGTCGTTGATATCGGTCACGGTCACGGTGGGTACGTGGGGTCCGAACACGGCTTCCAGCTTAGGGGCGGGGTGCTCCGGGTGGGTGTTGCCGGTTCGTCAGAGCTGGGTGACCCACCGGGGGTTGGCCCGGGCCCACTGCGGCACCCGCTGGTTCTGGATCGCGGTGAAGATCCCGGCGCCGCCCTCTTCCAGGACGACGTAGGAGACCTCGTCGACAGTCAGCGGGTAGGACGGCAGCCGGATCCCACGTAGGGAGTCCGCCGGCAGGTCCCGCAGCGTGAGAACCAGATCCGCCAGGGGTACGCCGTTGGTGTCCACCGTCAGCGAGTTGCCGACCGCTCGGATCACCTGGTCCAGGCGGACCGGGTTGGTCCGGATCGAGGTCTCGGAGGTGCGCTGCAGTATCGCCCGGAGGAGCTGCTGCTGGTGGGTCTGCCGGTCGTAGTCGCCGTTGGGCAGGTCGTAACGCTGGCGAGCGAAGTCCAGCGCGGTGCCGCCGTCCATCTCCTGGCAGCCGGGGGTGAACACCCGGTCGGTGTGGATCGAGCGGAACTGGGTGTCGACGCAGATGCGTACGCCGCCGAGGTGGTCGATGACGTCGCGGAAGCCGGAGAAGTCGACCTTGGCTGCGCCGTCGAAGCGGATCCCGGTGAGCTGGGCGAGGGTCGCGGAGAGAAGTCGGGTGCCGGACTCTCCGCCACCGCCGTGTTGGTACGCGGCGTTGATCTTGTCCTCCCCGCCGCCGAAGCCGGGAGCGGCGGGGATGATGACTCGAAGGTCCCGGGGTACCGACATCAGGAACGCCTCCCGCCCGCCGGCCGGCACGTGCACGATGAGGATGGTGTCCGACCTCCGGTCGGCGGTGGCGCTGCTGCTCCGCCAGCGGTCGGTCCCGATGAGCAGGAAGTTCAGCGGACCGTCCAGGTCCGTCCGGCTCCGCCGGGCGTCCGGGTCGAGCAGTTCCTCCCGGGTCACTGTCTGGTCGTACCGATGGGCGAGCCGGTAGAGGCCGAACATGGCGAGGCTGGCCAGGATCACCAGCGTGAGGCCGACGCCGAGGAGGAGGCGGGGCCAACGTGGCCGTCCGCGCCGGACGCCTGCGTCGGCCCGCTCCTGTCCACCCCTCGACCTGGACGTGGTTCCTCCCCGTCACCGTCTGTGAGTAATCCTCGCATCAGGCTACGGTTCGGCGCGCCACCGCCGGGTCCGTTCGCTGGATCCCAATCCGGTCGGGTCGATGCTGGCGGCGCTGCCCCGGCGTGCGGTCAGCTGTCGGCGTCGCTCTCGTTCGCCGCAACCCAGTCGGCCATGCCGTCCGCGGAGATGGCCTGGTACATCGCGAGCGCCTGCTCCCGGTCGGAGACCACGACTGATTCGCCGTTGATGTTCTGGCTGCCGTTGTGCGGGCTGGTCATGAAGGTCAGATTCTCCCCCCGCAGGCTGCGGAACTGGAGGGCTATGTCGATCAGGGAGAAGCCCTCGTCAACGGTGACCGCGGCGGTCACGGCCTTGAGGAAGTCGTTCATCTTGATCGGGTTGGTGAGCGTTCCGGTGCTGGCCGCCTTGTTCATCAGCGCGCGCAGGAACTCCTGTTGGTGTCGCATCCGGTCGAAGTCGCCCCGGGGGAACTGCTTGCGCTGCCGGACCCAGTCCAGCGCCTCGGCGCCGTCCATGTGGTTGACGCCCTCGGTGAAGGTCCGGTACGGCTTGTGGATCGAGGTGATCGTCTTCTCCACGGTGAGATCAACGCCGCCGAGCGCGTCCGTGACCTCCTCGAACCCGCCGAAGTCGATCGCCATGACATGGTCGAGGCGGACATCGGTGAAGCACTCCACGGTGCGGACCGCCAAGGGGAGGCCGCCGAACGCGAAAGCGGCGTTGATCTTCCTCCGCTGTCCCGAGCCGCAGTCGGCACTCGCGCTCTCCGGGATCGGCACGTACAGGTCACGGGGGATCGACACCAGGTATGCCTCCTGGTGGTTGCTGGGAATGTGCATCACCATGATCGTGTCGGCGCGCCACTCGCCGCGTTGGTCCATCGGCGCGTCCGGATCCCGGGAGTCCGTGCCGACGAGGAGGATGTTCAGCGCCCCATCAACCAGCTTGACCGGTCGGTCCTCGGTTTCCCCCGGCGGGAACGGATTGGTCCGGGCGAGGTCGTTGTCGAGGCCGCGGGCGTAGAACCAGGCCCCGGTGCCGGCGAGCAGCGCGCACACCAGCACCGCGACTCCGGCCACCAGCGCGATCCGACCCCAGCGAGGACGCGGGCCACGCCGGCCCGGCCCGGGGCGACCACCCGGCCGCCCCGGGCCGCCGGGACCACCGGGACCGCCAGGGCGGCCGGGACCACCGGGACCGCCAGGGCCGAGGGGTCCGCCGCCGGTCGGTCCGGCCGGCGCGGGGCGCCAGCCTGTCGGCGCGGGGCGGGCACGTCCGGTGGTGGGGCCGGCCACCCGGGCCCGCCCGGAGCTGCGGCTCAGGTGCGGGAACGGGTAAGCGGCGGCGGTGGTCGCTGACATGCGAGTCAGGGTACGTCGGGATGCTGTAAGCCGGTGGCACCCCGATTCGGCGACGGGCGCCCGTGGGCGGCTACCCGAGCCGGTCGCGGAAGTACGCAATCGTGCGGCGTAGGCCCTCCTCGGGCGTAACCTCCGGCTCGAAGTCGAGGAGTTCCCGGGCCCGGGTGAGATCCGGTCGCCGCATCTTCGGATCATCTGCGGCCCGGGTGACATAGGTCACCTCGGAGTTGCTCCCGCAGAGTGACACGATCGACTCCGCCAGTCGACGCATGCTCAGCTCGTGCTCGGTCCCGCAGTTGACCGGCCCGGTCTCGGTCGAGTCCAGCAGCAACAGGATGCCCTGCACCAGATCATCGACGTAGCAGATGGAGCGGGTCTGGTCCCCGGTGCCGTGCACGGTGATCGGCTCGCCGCGCAGCGACTGGGCGATGAACGTCGGGATCGCCCGGCCGTCGTCCGGCCGCATCCGTGGACCATAGGTGTTGAAGATCCGGACAATGGCGACGTCGGCCCCCCGGCTCCGGTGGTACGCCATCGTCGCCGCCTCGCCGAACCGCTTCGACTCGTCGTAGACGCTCCGGATCCCGATCGGGTTGACGTTGCCCCAGTACGTCTCCCGCTGGGGGTGTTCCAACGGGTCCCCGTACGCCTCGGAGGTGGAGGCCAGCAGGAACCGGGCACCGTCGGCGACCGCCCGGTCCAGCAGGTGCAGGGTGGCGACCGAGCCGACCCGGAGGATCTCCACCGGCAGCTTCTCGAAGTCGGTGGGGCTGGCCGGTGACGCCATGTGCAGAATGGCGTCGAACCGTTCGGCGAGGGCGGGATGGTGCTCGGGAAGCCCGTCGGAGATATCCGCCTCGACGAGCGTGAAGGTCGACGTCTCCGCCAGGTGGGCGACGTTCTCCTTGGACCCGGTCACGAAGTTGTCCACCGCCACGACCGTGCAGCCACGGGCGAGGAGGGCGTCAACCAGGTGGGAGGGGACGAAGCCCGCCCCGCCGGTGACGAGGATGCGATGACCGGGGCCGAAGCGTTGCACAACCTTCATGGCGGCCACCCTACCGAGCAGTCGGTTCCCACCCGGCGGGGAAGGGCGGGGCGGGAGCATCCCCGCCCCGCCCCGCGCGGGATGTCGCCGCCCCGCCCGGGATGTCGCCGCCTGGCCCGGGATGTCGCCGCCCGGGACGGTCAGTGCGCGCCCGCGCCGGTGAGGGAGCGCACCTCCAACTCGGCGTAGCGCTGATCGTCGCGTTCCTTGGAGATCACCGTCCCGAACCAGCCGCAGAGGAAACCGAACGGGATGGAGAGCAGGCCCGGGTTGGACAGGGGGAACCACTGCCAGTCCTGGTCGGGGAACATCGCGGTCGGCGAACCGGAGACGACCGGGGAGAAGAAGACCAGGAAGACCGCGGCGAAGAGGCCGCCGTAGATGGCCCAGACCGCGCCGCTGGTGTTGAACCGCCGCCAGAAGAGGCTGTAGAGGATCGCCGGCAGGTTGCCCGAGGCGGCCACCGCGAAGGCGAGGGCGACCAGGAAGGCGACGTTCAGGTTCTGCGCGAAGATGGAGAGGACGATCGCGATCGCGCCGATCACCAGTGCGGAGATCCGCGCCACGGCCACCTCCTGCCGCTCGGACGCGGTGCCCTTCTTGATCACGTTGGCGTAGAAGTCGTGCGCCAGGCTGGACGAGGAGGCCAGGGTCAGGCCGGCGACGACCGCCAGGATCGTCGCGAAGGCGACCGCCGCGATGACCGCCAGCAGGGTCGCCCCGCCCAGCTCCCCGCCGAGGAAGTCCACCCCCAACGCCTCGGCCAGCTGCGGCGCGGCGGTGTTCCCGGCCCGGTCCTGCGCGGTGATCGCCTCGCGGCCCACCAGCGCCGCGGCACCGAAACCGAGAGCGAGCGTGAGCAGGTAGAAGGTACCGATGATGCCGATTGCCCAGAGGACACTCTTCCGGGCGGCCTTCGCCGTCGGCACGGTGTAGAAGCGGATGAGGATGTGTGGCAGGCCGGCTGTGCCGAGCACCAGCGCGACGCCGAGGGAGAGCAGATCCAGCTTGCTGTAGAAGGTCTTCAGGGCGTCACCGGGTGTCTCGACGCCGTACCGCAGCCCCGGTTCGAGGAAGGCGGCGCCCTGGCCGGAGGCGTCCGCCGCGTCCCCGAGCAGGTCGGAGAGGTTGAACTTGTACTTCGCCAACACCAGCAGTGTCATCACGACGGCGCCGCCCATCAGGAGGAACGCCTTCACGATCTGCACATAGGTGGTGCCCTTCATGCCGCCCACCGTCACGTAGGTGACCATCAGCGCGCCGACCATGATGATCGTGGCGATCTTGGCGGCGTCCGCGTCCAGGCCGAGGAAGGTCGTACCCGGCTTGATGCCGAGCAGCAGCGCCACCAGCGCCCCCGCACCCACCATCTGGGCGAGCAGATAGAAGATCGAGACCGTGATGGTGGAGGCCGCGGCGGCCGTCCGTACCGGACGCTGCCGCATCCGGAAGGCGAGCACGTCGGCCATCGTGTAGCGGCCGGAGTTGCGCAGCAGCTCGGCGACGAGCAGCAGTGCCACCAGCCAGGCGACCAGGAAGCCGATCGAGTAGAGGAAGCCGTCGTAGCCGTAGAGGGCGATCAGGCCGGCGATGCCGAGGAACGACGCCGCCGACATGTAGTCGCCGCCGATCGCCATGCCGTTCTGGAAGCCGGAGAAGGAGCGGCCACCCGCGTAGAAGTCGGTGGCGGTCTTGGTCTGCCGGCTGGCCCACACCGTGATCGCCAGCGTCACCGCCACGAAGACGAGAAAGAGCGTGAGGGTCAGGTTCCGGGCGGTGCTGTCACCCGCCTCAGCCGCGAGGACCGTGGTCATGGGTCACCTCCCCGATCTCCCCGATCTCCGCGCGGATCCGGTCCGCCACCGGATCGATCCGGCGGGCGGCGTACCGGGAGTAGAGCCAGGCGATCAGGAAGGTGGAGGCGAACTGGAGCAGACCGAAGACCAGCGCCACATTGATGTTGCCGACGATCTTCGTGCCCATGAGGTCCCGCGCGTACGCGGACAGGATCACGTAGAGCGCGTACCAGAGGAAGAACGCGACGGTCATCGGGAAGACGAAGCCGCGCAACGCGCGCCGCAACCCGGCGAACTCGGCCGACCGTTGTACGGCCAGATAGCGTTCCGCCGCCGACTCGGCCGGGGCGGACGAGGGTGTGTCTGTGGACATCCGTGGCTCACCACCTTCACAGGTATCCGGGGTTTCGCGCACGGTAGGGAATCCGCTACCGGCCCCGGAAGGCGGCGATCGTCGCCGGTCGTCAGCTGCGCCGAACGGCACCGTGGCTGCGCCGAGTGACCTGGCTCACTCCGGTGACCGGCGACCACCTCCGGCGATCTCGCGGTACCGGCCCCGGTAGTGCAGCAGCGGCTCCGCCTCCTCGACCAGCTCGACGGCGACGATCGTGGCCTCCACCAGCAGCGCCCAGCCGTACTCCCGGGCGGTGTCGAGGCGGCAGCCGGTCCAGCCGCCGGCGTCCGACGGCACCGGGCCGTACTCCGTGTCGGTCCAGTCGCCGGTGGCGAAGAGGCCGCCCGGCGACGGGAAGAGCCCGGCGAAGCGGTCGGCGAGCTGCCGGTGTGCCGGGCCGAGTGGCGCCACCGCGAAGCGCCCCGCCGCCTCGGCCGCCGCCCACAGCTCCGACTCCGGGTCGACCAACCCGAGTAGCCGGTCCGGCTCACCCTTCGCCACCAGCGTTGACGACACCGTCAGCCCGGCCGGGCCGGGCGCCGTCCAGAGCGTCACCGGCGTCGCCAGTCGACCCCGCAACCGGCGTACGGGGGACCGCTGGCCGGCGGGAACGGCGAACGGGTCGGTGTGGTGGATGTCAGCGCCCGGCTCATGATTCACGTGGAACATTCTGCCGTCCCCGGCGCGCGCCCAGCCGACGAAGCGCTCCCGCAGCCCGTCCGACAGCTCATTCCGGTGCAGCGGCGCCAGCTGCGTCGTCGCCTCCGCGAGCAGCGTTCCCAGGTAGACGAGGAGCGCCGGTCGATCGTGCCGGTACTCCATTAACAACGCGAGCCGCGCCGGTTGGCAGGGCCAGGGGGCGCCACACGCCCGACACCGCCAGAGCGGGCGCATCGGTACGTGCGGCACCCCTCGACCCGCCACCGGGCGGCCCCTTGGCGGTCGTACTCCGCTCACCAGCGGCCACCGTTGGCCCGCCAGGTCTGCGCCGGGGTCAGCCAACCGACCCGGCCCGGTTGGGGCGACGCCACCGTCGGCCAACTGGCCCACGCGGGCGGCTGCTGCGGCGGAGCCGGCGCCCGCCCCACCGCAGTCGCCCCCCACGTGCTGGCCGCCGCCGGCCGGCCCCTGCGCCGGTACCACCGCAGAGCGCCGTTTCGTCGGAACAGTCTGAGCATCGCTGCCTCCTCCGGCTGGTGGGTCGCCCCGACCGGGAGTGCTCGGGGCGACCCGACGCAGGACCAGCTGTCGGGCGTCGCCTCCACCAGCCGGGCCGCGCAGCTTCCACCCTGGACTCGCTGCCCCGGGCGGGGGAGGATGCCAGTGCTTACTACAGAACGCGATCACGTACTTACCAGGTAGGTGAGCGATGAAGTTCGAGATGTGGATCCGAGCGCTCAAGGCCGCCCGTGCCGCTGCCAACGTTTCTCAAGAGGGCTTGGCAGCCATGATCAGGTGGAGCCCATCCCTGATCGCCGCCATCGAGACTGGCCGACGGCGCCCGACCATGGAGCTGGCGGTCGCCGCAGATGAGGCGCTGGACACTGGTGGCCTCCTCGCCGAGTTGCTCAAGGAGGCTGACCAGGAGCGAGGACCCTCCTGGTTCGTGGCGTGGCGGGGCTACGAGCAGCAGTCGACCCGGTTGCGCGCCTTTGAACCGTGTCTGGTGCCGGGCCTGCTCCAGACCGAGGAGTACGCCCGGGCGGTGATCTCGGCTGGCGGGTTACAGCAAGCTCCCGCAGTAGACGAGCTGGTCACTGTCCGCATGGAGCGACAGCGACTGCTGTATCGGGATCCCCCACTGTCGCAGGCGGTCTTCCTGATGGACGAGATGGCAATTCGTCGACCAGTCGGTGGACCGGCTGTGTTTGATGCTCAGCTTGACCAGTTGCTGGAGGTGGCCGAGCTACCGCAACTCCGGCTGCACGTTGTGCCACTCAGCGTTGGCGAGCACGTCGGCCTATCCGGAGGTTTTGTGTTGGTTGAGCTGGCCGACGGCGAGCAAGCGATCTATCTAGAGAACGCTGCGCGTGGGCATGTGGTCAACGACCCTGAGACAGTCCGCTTCATCAACCGCAAATGGGATAGCGTGCTGGGCGAGGCGTTGTCCACAAGCACTTCGCTGGACATGATTCGAAAGCTGAAGGTGACGTCATGACTGCTGTTGAACCGCGCTGGCGCACGTCAACCCGCTCTGGGGACACCGGGGGCAACTGTGTCGAGGTGGCGGACAATCTGACCGGGGTGGTGTTGGTGCGGGACAGCAAGG
>NZ_JABZED010000006.1:139427-139538 GCF_013416675.1 Salinispora sp. H7-4 | reverse complement strand
GACCGGCTCGGCCCGGCGTTGACGTTCGGTCCCGAGTCCTGGCGCACGTTCGTCGCCGCTACCCGCCTCCGCTGACCGGCAGCGGGCCCGCCCGGCTGCGTCTGATGTGGC
>NZ_JABZED010000006.1:138661-139308 GCF_013416675.1 Salinispora sp. H7-4 | reverse complement strand
CGGCGGCCGGAGGACGCGCCGCCCACCCAGCGACCGAGTGGCGGTCGCTGGGCGGCTTCGTACGTTGATCACGGGGCTGGCAGAAGGTTTCCCTTCGCTGAGTTGTCGCCCTCGGCGCCGTCGGGCTCGGGGTAGGGCCAGCCTTTGCCGTCTCCCCTCGCTGTTCCGGTGTAGCCCCAGAGTCGTCCGAATGCGTGTTTGTGATCGACGAAAGTGCCCTGCACCGACCTGTCGGAGGGCGCGCTGTCATGGATCGGCAGCTCAGTCGACTACTCGAAGCGGCCGAGCTGCCTCAGGTGCGTCTACACATCCTGCCGCTTGAGGTTGGTGCCCACGCCTCGATGGGCGGCGGCTTCGTGATCGCGGAACTCCCCGGAAGCGACAACCTACTTTGCCTCGACAACGCGGCACGGGGACAAATCGCTGACTACCCGGAGTGGATGCGCTTGGTGCAGCGCAAGTGGGAGCATCTACTCGGCGAGGCCCTGAGCGAGCGGGCCTCCATCGACGTGATCAACAAGCTGAGGGTGACGCCATGATGAGTGCCGGGCCGCGATGGCGGAAGTCGACCAGGTCAGCCAATGAAGGCAACTGTGTCGAGGTGGCGGACAATCTGACCGGGGTGGTGTTGGTGCGGGACAGCAAGG
>NZ_JABZED010000006.1:138431-138542 GCF_013416675.1 Salinispora sp. H7-4 | reverse complement strand
GACCGGCTCGGCCCGGCGTTGACGTTCGGTCCCGAGTCCTGGCGCACGTTCGTCGCCGCTACCCGCCTCCGCTGACCGGCAGCGGGCCCGCCCGGCTGCGTCTGATGTGGC